>JANONL010000058.1:0-4391 GCA_031420815.1 Sphingomonadales bacterium
TTTGACCAGTTCTATACCAATGTCATGCAGGCGCATTGCGGCGCGGTCTTCTGGCGATGCAATTACCGCGATCTTGAACTTGCGCGGCAGATAACTGAATTCAGGATGAAAAGTTGACCATTGCCGCAACAGTTCGGCCCAGGGACGCGGGTCGGCGACTTCATCGGCTGCTGCCCCTGCATATTGGTCGGAGGAGATATTGCGGATGCAGTTGCCGCTGGTCTGGATGGCGTGCATTTCGACCTGTGCCAGTTCGGCGAGCAGATCGGCGCATTCCTCCAGCTTAATCCAGTTATACTGGATATTCTGCCGCGTGGTGAAATGGCCGTAACCGCGGTCATATTTGCGCGCAATATGCGCCAAGACATGCATCTGGCGGCTGTCCAAAGTGCCATAAGGCACAGCAACGCGCAGCATGTAGGCGTGGAGTTGCAGATAAAGGCCGTTCATCAACCGCAGCGGTTTGAACTGGTCCTCGGTCATTTCGCCCGAAAGGCGACGCCTTACCTGGTCGCGGAATTCCTCGACGCGGGCGTCGACGATGGCTTGGTCGTAGTTATCGTATTTATACATCGTTCAATTCCGTTCGCCCTGAGCGTGTCGAAGGGTTTTTCTTTTTACCCATGTGCAGAAAAGAACCGTGCTTCGACAAGCTCAGCACGAACGGGAATAGGGTCGCTGTCATATCAAATCACCCATTCGCCGGCGGTCGGATCCGCCGGTTTCAATGTCAGGTCGGGACGGACGGTCGGGCCAAGCGCGCGGACACGGTCCTTGATGTGCGCGGGGCGGGGGCCTTCGGGCGTTGCAATCGCATCGATGATATAGGGCGCATTGACCCGGCGTGCGCCTTCTTCGGCTTGCAGAATGGCTTCGCCTTGCTCACCGACATCGGCGGCATTTTCGACGTGGATCGACCAGCCTTGGCCAGTCCACCAAGTAACCGCGCCCGAGCCCAGATCATTTCCTGTCAATATCTTCACTTCACACTTCCAATCCTATTCCATCGTCATGCTGAACTTGTTTCAGCATCTTAATTTTGCGCGCGGGCGTAAAAAGTAAGACCCTGAAACAAGTTCAGGGTGACGACCTTGTAAAAATCTCCGCTTTCGTAGCAAATGACCGCAACCGGTCTTCGGCATCGGATTTCAAAACCACTTCACCGACGACGATGATGGCAGGCGATGCCACACCCTCCCGCTCGATCATGTCGCCCAAGTCTGTAAGCAACGTGCGGATGGCGCGCGACCCTTTGCGCGTGACGCGTTCCAGCACAGCGACCGGCATGTCGGGCGACACACCGTCAGCTATCAGTTTCTCGGTGATCTCGGCGACGGTTGCGACGCCCATATAGATGACGAGTGTCCGGCCTTGGCCAGCCAAGCCAGCCCAATTCTGGTCGGTCAGACCCTTGCATTGGCCAGCCACGAAGCTGACCGCGCTCGAAGCATCGCGGTGGGTGAGGGGCAGCATCGCTTCTGCAGCACCGCCCATTGCAGCGGATATGCCGGGCACGACTTCCACGTCTATTCCCGCATCGCGGCACGCCTCGGCCTCTTCACCGCCACGTCCGAAAACAAAGGGGTCGCCGCCCTTTAGGCGCACCACCAGATGTCCGGCCTGCGCCTCGCGGACCAATATTGCGTTGATGCCGTCCTGCGGCACCGAATGCTTGCTGCGCTGTTTGGCGACCGAAATCAGCTGAGCTTCCGGGTTGACCATCGCCATGATCGCGTCGTCAACCAATCCGTCATGCACAATGACGTCTGCCGCAGCAATTAACCGCGCGGCTTTTAACGTCAACAAATCCGGGTCGCCCGGACCTGCGCCGACCAGAAAGACTTTGCCTTTTTTCATCACGCCAAAATGCGCTTTTGTTCGAACAGCTTCAAATCAGGATATATTGGTGTGGCCGTAGCAGAACTTTAGGCGCTTATTTGCCGTCGCTGAATGCAGCCGTCTCGTCGTCTTTCAAACCGATGCCAATCATCGCTTTCGGAACGTCATTTTCTGACGAGACAACGGGATAGGCGCAATAGTCCGCCGCATAATAAGCACTGGGGCGGTGGTTGCCCGAAAGACCGATGCCGCCAAACGGTGCCGCCGAAGACGCGCCATTGGTCGGCGCGTTCCAGTTGACGATACCAGCGCGGCTGTTCGCCCAGAATTCGTCATATTGCATGGCGGTGCCGCCGATCAGCGAAGCCGACAGGCCAAAGCGCGTATTGTTCGCCTCGGCAATCGCGCCTTCGAAATCGGCCACACGGATGACTTGGAGCAATGGGCCGAACAGTTCGATATCGGGGCGCTCGGCCATCTCGGTCACATCGATAATTCCGGGCGACAGGAAAGGTCGTCCCAAGATCGGCACAGCCATATGTTTGATCGGCCTTCCGCCCCGGCTCATCAGCGCCAAAAAGCTTTCAACCAGGTTATCGCAGACCTCGTTGTCGATGACCGGTCCCATGAACGGTGGCGGTTCGCCGTGCGGTTCGCCGATGACCAGCCGGTCAGCGATTTTCTTCACTTCGCCGACGACCAGATCGTACATATCGTCTTTGACGATCAGCCGCCGTGCCGCTGTGCAGCGCTGTCCGGCACTCAGGAAGGCCGATTGCACCACCAGCACGGCGGCACTGTGAATGTCCTTGGTATCCCACACGATAATCGGGTTGTTGCCACCCATTTCCAGCGCCAATATCTTGTCGGGGCGCTGCGCGAACTGGCGATTGAGCGCGATACCTGTTTGCGCCGAGCCGGTGAATAGCAGCCCGTCGATATCGGGATGGGCTGAAAGTGCCTTGCCGGTTTCGGGACCGCCCTGCGCAAACCGCACGACCCCTTCGGGAATACCGGCTTTGTGGTAATATTCGACCAGCATCTGACCAACCGCAGGCGTTTTTTCCGATGGCTTGAAGACGATGGCGTTGCCCGCGATCAATGCTGGCACAATATGGCCGTTCGGCAAATGCGCAGGAAAATTATAGGGGCCGAGCACCGCCAGCACGCCGTGCGGTTTATGGCGCAGCGCACTGCGGCTGCCCGGCTTGCCCTCAAGCCGCCGCTGCGATGTCCGGTCGGCATAGGCCTTTACCGATATATCGACCTTGTTGACGACCGATTCGACCTCGCTTCGCGCCTCCCACAACGGCTTGCCGGTTTCGCGCGCGATGACATCGGCAAATTTCTCGAGATCGGCGCGCACCCGGTTGGCAAACCCGCGCATCCGCTCGATCCGGTCGGATAAGGGCGCGGCTGCCCATTTCGGCCATGCCTGCCGTGCAGCCGCGACTTCGCGGTCGACGTCGCTAACCGGCCCGCGCCATAACTCGGCACCTGTGGCGGGTTCGTAGGAAATCAAATCAGCCAAAGCCGCGCCTGCCTCGATGGTAAATACACATTCACTATAAATGGCGGTCAAAGCTTTTACATCAGGTAAATTCGGCTTGTAAATTCAGCTGTTATCGCCGCCCGCTAACGCCGCGCCCATCCGCCGAATATCGTCGATTTTGCTATACAGTGGTTGCCAGTCATCGCGCCCGGATATGGCAGCCCAGATGCTTTCCACTTCGTCGATCAACATCGAGCACCGGATGTCGTCCGTACTGGTAATGGGCGCGCTATTGCTGGCGCCATGTTCGGCAAGTCGGGCAGTAAAAGCATCATAATGCTCATTCCCGGTTGCCAGGTCGGCCCGCTGTGCACCGCGGTGCGCGACGAAAAACGTGTCGATCGGGATAACCGCGTCGCCCATCGCGCGTTCTGCCGCTTCGACCAGCGCACGGTCGTCATCCTCGCCATTCGATTTGACACCAAGCCGCCACAGGAAACGCCGGACGATTGCGGCTTGAAACAGCGCGGGAAAGCGTTCGAGTGCCGCGATCAGCGGCGGCGCTTCGCAAATCAGCCGCAACGAAACCGCAAGCTGCCCCAAATTCCAGTGCATCGCCTCCGCCTGCCGCCCGAACGCATAAAGCCCGTTCTGGTCGAAATAGGCGGCGGTGAAACGCGGGTCCCAATATTGCGTAAAGCGCCACGGGCCGTAATCGAAGCTTTCGCCGGTGATGTTGATGTTGTCGCTGTTGAGCACACCGTGGACAAAGCCTGCGACCATATAGGACGCGGCGAGATCGGCGATCCGTTCGACTGCCAGGTTCAGCAACTGCGCCGCAGCGTCGGCTTGCGGGACTTCATTGTATAAAATCGTCAAACTATAATCGACGAGCCGCTCCATCATCGCTATATTATTTTCGGTGGCAACACGCTGGAACGTGCCGATGCGGATATGGCTGTGGCTGAGCCGGACCATGACCGCCGAGCGCGTCGGCGACGGCTCGTCCCCGCGCATCAGCGCCTCGCCAGTTTCGATCAGCGAAAATGTTTTCGAGGTG
>JANONL010000059.1:0-1660 GCA_031420815.1 Sphingomonadales bacterium
CAACGATGCGAGGAATTTGGGTGCGAGCCGGTTCATCGCCGACAAGCCCACGGGCGAAAGGCAAAGCTCGGCCGTGGTTGCCAGCAGATAATAAAGGAACACGAGATACACAGGTGTCATCGCCGCAACGCCAAATGCTTCCGCACCCCAAACGAGTGCCAGATTTGCCAGACCCATTTGTAGCAGCGCCAGACCGAACTTCGCTGGTGCCGAAGGTTCCTTGCCGCGCCTGCCCAGCCACTGCCAGAGCCCTGCAAAAAGAGGCGCAAGAAGTATGATATAGATTGGATTAATTGATTGGAATATGCCCGCAGGCACGCCGCCGCGATCAACAAAGCGATCGGTAAAAAGGTTCATCGATCCGCCTGCCTGCTCGAACAGTCCCCAGAAAATCGGGTTGAGGCTGATCAGAAACAATATGGCGAACATGCGCTCGCGCGGTTCCTTGGGCAGTTTGAAGCTTTCGTAAAGCACATAGCCCAACAGTGAAACGCCCGAAACCACCAACAGGCCCTGAATGACATCCTGATACTGGACCAACCCCCAGATAACTGCCACCCCTGCTATGCCAACACCGTAAACCATAAACTCCTTCGATTTCGCGAGCGGTGCCGGCGCTTCGCCCGCACCTTTGAGCGCGCTCTTGCCGAGAACGAAGACGACTAGGCCAACCAACATCCCGATACCGGCAAGCCCGAAGCCCCAGCCCCAGCCGATGGTCTGGCCAAGATAGGCGACCATGATCGTACCGATCGCCGCTCCGACGTTGATGCCCATGTAGAATATCGTATAAGCACCGTCGCGGCGGATATCAGTCAGCTTGTAAAGCTGCCCGACCATCACCGAAATGTTCGCTTTAAGGAAGCCGGACCCGACGATGATGAACGCCAGCGCCGCCCAGAACACATTGATGGTCGGATCGTTCTGCCCGCCAACCCCCTCGACAGCCATCAAACTGTGCCCGATTGCCAGCAGCAGACCGCCGAACACAACAGCTTTACGCTGCCCGAGATAGCGATCGGCCAGATAGCCGCCGAGCACCGGAGTGATGTAAACAAGGCTGGTATAGGCACCGTACACCAGGTTCGACTTCGAATCTGAAAACAGCCAATGCTGCGTAAGGTAGAAAATCAGGATCGCCCGCATACCGTAATAGGAAAAGCGTTCCCACATTTCGGCAAAGAAGAGCATATATAGGCCCTTCGGGTGCCCGGCAAACTCAGGCTCACGCTGAATTGCAATCTTGGCCCCGACGGCCAGAAAAATCCCCAGAACAACAACTGCAATGGCTGCAATCCAGTCGCCTTCTGCCCAAAGACCCATTGGTTTCATATCGGTCACACGAACCCCTTACCTAAATTTTCTTGA
This sequence comes from Sphingomonadales bacterium, assembly GCA_031420815.1. Taxonomy (GTDB): domain Bacteria; phylum Pseudomonadota; class Alphaproteobacteria; order Sphingomonadales; family Sphingomonadaceae; genus Sphingorhabdus_B. The sequence continues at coordinate 1,369 of JANONL010000059.1, forward strand.
TGGTTCTCTGCGGAACCAGATTGGTTGTTAGCCTAACGAATAAATTGCGCCTGTGAAGAATTTTATTGCGCGCACTGACAAAATTCGACGAATGACGATAATATGTTCAACGATCTCACTTCGCCACTTCGTTATCTCGCCACCCGCCGCTCGGGCAAACCGCGCGATATGGTGGCACCGGGGCCGGACGCGGCGACGCTTGACGCCATCCTGCGACTTGCCATGCGGACGCCCGATCATGGCAAGCTGTTCCCGTGGCGCTTTGTCACCGTCAACGACCGCGCGGGCTTTG
>JANONL010000060.1:0-5049 GCA_031420815.1 Sphingomonadales bacterium
CTTCACATACGCAAAATTTTCGGCATGACCAGCCACGCCGCCCATTTCGACGGCAACATTCTGAATGCTGCCGATGAGCGAAGCCAGCCAGCCGTCACGTTCCAGTGCGACCGCTTCGCGCAAAGCGCGCGCGCGGTACTTGATCGCCTTTGCCGGGACTTGCGGCATTAAAGCGGCGGGGGTTCCGGCCTTCGGTGAATAAGGAAAGATATGTCCGTGAACGATCCTGCACCGCCGGACAAGATCGATGCTGTTCGCAAACATCGTGTCGGTTTCCGTCGGGAAGCCCGCGATGATGTCGGCACCTATCACAATTTCCGGCCGCTTGGCCTGCATCCGCTGCACTAAATCAATTGCCAGCTCGCGATTATGCCGCCGCTTCATTCGTTTCAGAACCAAATTGTCGCCCGCCTGCAAACTCAGATGGACATGCGGCATCACGCGCGGTTCAGTAGTGATCAAGTCGAACAGCCGGTCGTCGATTTCCACGCCGTCAATCGATGACAATCGCAGGCGGGGCAGGGTGGGTACATATTTCATGATCCGCTCGATCAGTTGACCCAGATCGGGCTTGCCCGGCAAATCATGACCGTAACTGGTAACATCGACGCCGGTTAGAACAACTTCTTTAAAGCCCCGATCCACCAGCATTTCGATGTGCTCGATAACGCGACCAGCAGGGACCGATCGGCTATTTCCCCGGCCATAAGGAATGATGCAGAATGTGCAGCGATGGTCGCAACCATTTTGAACTTCGACAAAGGCGCGGGTCTTGCCGCAGAAGGCGCTGACCAGATGCGGCGTTGTTTCTTTCAGAGCCATGATGTCGGAGACGATGACCGGACGGTCATCGTCTTCAGTCGCTTCACGGAACAATGCTTTATCCTGTTTTTCGGCATTTCCGATGACGGCGGCAACTTCTGGCATTGCCGAAAACGAAGCGGGATCAACTTGTGCTGCACAACCCGTCACAACAATCCGTGCATCGGGGCGACGTTTGCGCGCTTGCCGGATCGCCTGCCGCGTTTGCCGCACAGCTTCGTTGGTGACGGCACAACTGTTGACGACAATAAGGTCGCCTTTGTCCGCAAGCTGTTCGGCAAGCGCGTTGCTCTCCGCTAGATTAAGGCGGCAACCCATGCTGATAACCTCGACCCCAGACGCCATCGGGCTCATCCGAAGTCAGCCCAGTTTGCTTGGCCGGTAAACACATGAGTGGCGCCGCCAGTCATTTCTATACCGCCGCCATTTGCCCAGGCGATTTCGAGATCGCCTCCGGTCAGGCTGATTTTGACGGGCGACTTGACCAATCCCTTGCGAATGGCCGCAACCGCCGTCGCGCACGCGCCGGTCCCGCAGGCACGGGTAACGCCAACGCCCCGTTCCCATACGCGTAAGACAAGATGATCGGGGCCAGAGACGCTGGCGACGTTAACGTTGATGCGTTCGGGAAATAACGGATCATGCTCGATCATCGGGCCGAGCCGTTCCAGATCGACGGCATCGGCATCGCGCACGAAAAACACGATATGCGGATTACCGACGTTTACCGCAAACGGGTTTTCCAGCGTTTCCCAACCCACCGGTAGCGCCGAAGTGTCCATCGCATAAGCAAGCGGAATAGCTTCCCACTCAAAGCGGGGTCGGTCGAGCGTCACCTTGGCGCCTCCGGCAAAAGCTTCGCCGTTCAATGTCCCACCCAGCGTTTCTATAGTGCTGGTCCCGCCGACCAATAAACTCACCGCGCGGGTTGCATTGCCGCATGCCTCGACCTCGCCGCCATCAGCGTTGAATATCCGCATCTTGAAGTCGGTGCTGCGTGAAGGTTCGAGCAATATCAGCTGGTCACAGCCGATTCCGGTTTTGCGGTCAGCAATCGCCTTTGCGCGAGCAGGATGCATCGCGACGGGCGACTGACGCGCGTCTATGACGACAAAATCATTGCCAAGCCCATGCATTTTATGAAATTCACCGACGCCCATGGCGCGCGGTTTAGGGCGCGCAGGTGGTCAAGTCTAGCCGCCTTATCGCACTGCGCGGCGGTGTGCGCTCTCGTCTGTCAGCACCTCGTCCGAAACGATTTGCTTCGAACCACGGCGGTTGGGCAACAGACCTTTTTCCGTCAGCAATACCCGTGTCTGTTCGATCGAGAGCGGCTGGCCGAAATGCCATCCTTGGCCCTTGGTGCAACCGAGCGCAGCCAGCTTTTCGATGATAGCACTGTCTTCGATACCCTCAGCGGTGATCGGCACATCGAGACTTGCGCCCAATCCGGCAATCGCGCTGACGATGGCCGCGCTTTCGGTATTCTCCATCATCGATGAAACAAAGCTGCGGTCGATTTTGATGCGGTCGAATGGCAGTGCGCGCAAATGGGCAAGCGAGCTGTATCCGGTGCCAAAATCGTCAAGTGCGATTTGAATACCTTGGTTTTTCAGGCTGCCGACGATCGATTGTGCGAGGCTGAGATTCTTGAACAAGGAACTCTCGGTAATTTCTACTTCTAGGCGGTTTGCCGGAAAGCCGGTTTCGACGAGCAATTTGACGATCTTTTGCGCGAGCCAGGGATCTTTAAGCTGCACGGGTGAGATGTTTACCGATACCGTCAGCTTCGGATCCCAGTTCTTTGCCTCCAGCAGCGCTTTGCGGATTATGCTCATCGACAAGTCGCCGATCATTCCGGTTTCTTCTGCCACCGGGATGAAATCGTCCGGCGAAATGAAGCCGCGTACCGGCGACACCCAACGGGCAAGCATCTCGAAGCCGACCAGTTCACCTGTCTTCAGGTCGATCTGTTGCTCGAAATACGGCACAAATTCGTCGTTGGGAATGCCCGCGCGAATGTCGCCTTCCAGCGAATTACGCGTACGCAGTTCTACTTCCATGCCGCTTTCGAACCAGCTAAAACCGTTGCGGCCATTTTTCTTGGCGGCATATAATGCGATGTCTGCGCGCCGGATCAGCATGTCGATAGAATCGCAGTCGAATTCTGGACGGCTGATGCCGATCGAAGCGGTAACCGTCTGGTCGCTATCGGCAATCGTCACCGGGCGCGCCAGATGTTCCACCAAATCTTCGGCAACGCGGTCGACGGTTTCGGGATATTCGGGTTCGAAAACGATGCAGATACCGAACTCGTCACCACCAAGCCGTGCAATTATGCTGCTCGGCGGAACTATTTCGCGCATCCGGTCGGCAACTTCGCGGAGTAATTGGTCACCGCTGTCATGGCCATAGAGATCATTGATTTTTTTGAAGCCGTCGAGATCAATCATCATGAAGGCAATTGATTTGCCGCGACGCGACGCGCGTGCGCTGAGTTCAGCAGTTTTTTCCTTGATGGCGCGACGATTGAACAAATTGGTCAGCGGGTCGGTCATTGCCAGATGCTGCGCGCGAACCTCTGCCTGACGATATACATCGACTTCGTCGCTCAGCGCGCTGGTCCGGCGCCAGATTAGCAGGATAAGTGCGATATTGAGCAGCAAAGCGGTGACCATTGCCTGGTCGGCACCCTGAGAATTTCCGATATATTGCCGCACCATTTGCGTGCCGACCGATCCGCCAATCGCAACAAACATCGCTATCGCTGCGAACATGACGACGCTGTATATAAATTTACGGCTCCGCGTGCCATTGGCGGGCTTGGTTTCCTTCAGTACGGCGACTTCGGTCAAAATCTGGTCCATTGCTTTAAACGCCCATCCCAATCGCACTGGCAATGCACTAAAAAGGGTCAATATTTCATTAATCTTGACCTTTGTGACCGCCTGTCACTCGGGTTGGTGCGGACAAGCAGGTTCTCGTTGCTTTTACGAACATCCACTGCTATTGGCGCAGGCGTAGGGCAAATGCCTGATTTGAAATCTATTGGAAATCAACTGTTTCCAAGCTGGTCGGCGAAGGTTCGCTCACCGGCTTTTTGTTCGTTTTTAAGGATGAAAGATGTTTGACAAGCTGAGTGACCGGTTAGGAGGGGTGTTCGACCGCCTGCGTGGTCGCGGTGCGTTGAACGAAGCCGATGTCCGTGAAGCTATGCGCGAAGTACGCGTGGCTTTACTTGAGGCCGACGTTGCACTGCCGGTGGTACGCCAGTTTATTGACGGCATCACCGAAAAAGCCATCGGTGCGCAGGTTCTGAAATCGGTCACGCCGGGCCAACAAGTCGTCAAGATCGTTAACGACGCGCTGGTCGAGATACTGGGTTCGACAAACAGCGAACTCGATTTGGCGGTGGCGCCGCCCGCGATAATCCTGATGGTTGGCTTGCAAGGGTCAGGTAAAACTACCACGACCGCGAAGATAGCCAAACTGTTGAAGGCCAAGCAGGGCAAGAAAGTCCTGATGGCGTCACTCGACGTCAACCGCCCGGCAGCACAGGAGCAGCTGGCGACGCTGGGAACCCAAGTCGAAGTTGCAACACTGCCGATCGTCGAAGGTCAGCAGCCCGTCGACATCGCTAAACGCGCAATACAGGCAGCGAAATTGCAGGGCTTCGACGTGCTGATGCTCGATACTGCGGGGCGTCTGCATGTCGATCAGCAGCTGATGGACGAAATGCGCGCTGTGGCGAAAGTATCGACGCCGCAGGAAGTTTTGCTCGTCGTCGATGCATTGACCGGCCAAGATGCGGTAAATGTTGCGAAAAACTTTAGCGAACAAGTTGAATTAACAGGCGTTGTTCTTACCCGCATGGACGGCGATGCGCGCGGTGGTGCGGCATTGTCGATGCGTGCGGTAACCGGCAAGCCGATCAAATTTGCCGGTGTTGGCGAAAAACTCGATGCAATCGAGCCATTTTACCCCGAACGTGTTGCCGGGCGCATCCTTGGTATGGGCGATGTCGTCGGTCTTGTAGAACGCGCGTCCGAAATGGTCGAGGCGGATGAGGCCGAAAAGCTCGCCGCAAAAATGGCCAAGGGTCAGTTCGACATGAACGATCTTCGGATGCAGTTCCGCCAAATGACCAAAATGGGCGGCCTCGGTGCGCTGGCTGGCATGATGCCGGGCATGAAGAAGGCCAAGGCGGCGATGAACGCCAGCGGCATG
>JANONL010000061.1:0-9723 GCA_031420815.1 Sphingomonadales bacterium
TATCAAGCGTCGCGCCAAGGCTCGTTTGCATATGTGGGATAGCCACGTTGGCGATGGTCGAATCGAGGATCTGTATGATCGTCGCGCCCATCACTGCCAGCGTTAGCAACCCCCTGTGCTTTACAGGATAGGCAGGCTGATCGGCGGGGTTACTTTCCTGTATCGACGCGGACATGTGCGGATAGTCCGGCGATCAGTTGCCGTTGTGGCTTACCTTCGATGGCGATGCGGACGGGCACACGCTGAGTCACCTTAACCCAGTTGCCGTTAGCGTTTTGCGCGGGAAGCACCGAAAATTCAGAACCCGTGCCTGCGCCGATGCTCGAAACGCGGCCATTCAGCGTAAGATCGGGATACGCGTCGAAGGTGACTTCGGCAATTTGCCCGAGTCGCATTTTATTGAGGTCGGTTTCCTTGAAGTTCGCCTCGACCCAACTTTGGCTGTTCGCCACGATGCTGACGGCGGGCAATCCCTGCACCATCATCTGGCCGAGTTGCAACCGGTCAGACTGGCTTATCACGCCCGCAATAGGCGCTCGAATTTCGGTACGCGTAAGATTAAGCAGCGCCTGATCGCGCTTTACGCGACCGGCAAGCACCGCCGGATTAACGCCCGGTGCCGCACTTCCCGTCGTCAGCGCGACCCGGGCTTTTGCGGCATCGCCCTGCGCTGTAGCAAGTTTGCTGCGCGCGTCGGATACCGCATGCTCTGCGGCTTGCAATCGCGCTCGCGTGGTAAAGCCTTGCTGCATCAGCGTTGATTGGCGGCGATATTCCTGTTCGAAGAAGGCGACATCTTCGCGCGCGCTCGATATGTCGATCCCGGTAGTGTTCAGGTCCGTGGTGAGCGTGGCGACCCGGACCTGTGCTGCGGCAATATCGGCATCGGCCTGCGAAATCGCGAGGCGATAAGGCTCCGGATCGATTTTGAACAATAGATCGCCAGCCTTCACCTGCTGGTTTTCCTGAACTGCTACCGCAATGATACGCCCCCCAACCTCTGCCGATACTGAAACCTTGTTTTGCTGGACATAGGCATTATCGGTCGAAACATAATGGTTGTTGGCTAAATAATATGCAGTAGCGGCGATAATCAAAAACAGCGGCACCGATGCGATAAATACCAGCCGTAACCAGCGCTTTCGGGGTTTTTCGGCGATGACCGGAGTCATCGAAATGAGCGGATCGATATCAGCCATTTACCACAGCCTTTTCAGGCGCGTCATCGTCGCCATTCAAATTTGCCCTGATCCGTTCCAGCAATTCGTCCAAAACTTCGCGTTCGGCCTCGACAAAACCGGCAAGGGCTTGCTCGTGCAGTCCGTCCGACACCGAACGCAGCTGCAATATTAGCGGCTCGGCTTTTTCTGTAAGAAACAAACACCACGCACGCCGGTCGTTCGGGTCTGCCCGGCGCTCAACCATGCCTGCATCCTGCAGCCGGTCTACCATTCGCGAAAGGCTGATCGGTTCGACCTCAAGCAAATCCGCAAGTTGCGTCTGTTTCAGTCCAGGTCGACGCAACAAGTTCGCCAGCAACCGCCATTGTGAACGGGTTATACCGATGGCGCGGGCGCGCTCGTCGAACGCTTTTCTGATCAGCCTGCCAGTATCCGCAATCAAATAGCCTAAACTTTCACTCATTCGCTAATTATAGTAGCCATGCTTATGATAAGCAAGATTGCAAACCTACGAATTTGCAGTTTATCGGCTCATGGCGCATTCGGGCGGCATGACCCTGACCGCAGATATTTTCTGGTCGTTCCGCAGCCCCTACAGCTATCTTACGACGCGGCGTTATCGTGCGTTAACGGTGCATTATGACCTGACGCTAAACCTCCGGCCCGTCTATCCCCTCGCCATACGCGAGCCGAACTTTTTTGAGCGCAACCATCCCAATTGGTTGCGCTACACGATGACCGATATGTTCCGCGTGGCGCAATTCCATGGCATCCACTTTGGCCCGCCGCGACCCAACCCGATTGTTCAGGATGTGATGACGGGCAAGATTGCCGATGAGCAGCCCTATACTTTCCGGCTGACGCGCTTGGGGCAGGCGGCTGCGCGGCGGGGCAAGAGTCGCGCGTTCTGCGATGGGGTTTCGCGGCTGATCTGGGGCGGAGCAGAGAACTGGCATGCGGGCGGGCACCTTTCCGGAGCGGCGGAGTGGGCGGGGTTGGATCTTGAACAGTTGGACGATGAAGCCGTGGCCGATGCCGAAACGCTCGACGCCGAAATTGCGGCCAATCAAACGGCTCTGGAGGCAGCGGGCCACTGGGGCGTACCGACTTTAGTTTTCGACGGCGAACCATTTTTCGGGCAGGACCGCATCGACATGGCGCTCTGGCGGATGCAGCAAAAAGGATTAGAGAAGCGCGTATGACTGCAACATATAGCTTCACATCGCCCGACGGCATCAAACTCGTTTGGCACGAAGTCGGCGAAGGCAGGCCGCTTGTTCTCATTCACGGCTATTTTTCCGATGCCGACACAAACTGGATAAAATACGGCCACGCCGCACTTCTGGCCAATGCCGGTTATCGGGTCATCATGCCCGACCTGCGCGCACATGGACATAGTGACAAGCCGCACGACCCTGCAGCGTATCCGCTCGACATATTGGCCGATGACCAGTTTGCGCTGATCGATCATCTCGGCCTGACCGATTTCGATCTTGGCGGCTATTCGTTGGGCGGCAGGACGGTCGCGCGCATGTTGGCGCGCGGCTGCAGGCCACGCCGTGCGATTATATCGGGCATGGGACTACAGGGGCTGACCACGACAGGCACGCGCAAGGCGCATTTCCGTAACATCCTGACCAATTTGGGTAACCACGTGAGAGGCTCGCCCGAATGGGCGGCGGAGGCTTTCCTGAAAACCAGCGGCGGCGATCCGGTGGCGCTCAATCTGCTGCTCGACAGCTTTGTTGATACATCTGCGGTCGACATAGCCGCGTTCGATCTGACCGTTGCAGTTATTTGCGGAGCCGAGGATGCCGATAACGGATCAGCATTGGCTTTGACCGACGCACTCGCGCGCGGGAAGCTACTTACCGTTCCAGGCAACCATATGAGCGCGGTGGTCAAGCCCGATCTGGGGCAGGCGATTGTAGCTGCGCTGGAAGGACCGGATTGGTGAGTTTGGAACACGCCGATTTGCAGCCGACATTGACCGGCGAAAAACTGATATTGCGTCCGCTTGTGCCGGACGACTGGGGCGCCATGTATGCTGTGGCGTCCGATCCACTGCTGTGGGAAGTGCATCCGGCGTTTGATCGGTATCAGGAACCGGTGTTTCGCATATATTTCGCAGGTGCAATGGCATCGCGCGGTGCGTTGGCCGTGATTGATCGCAGCACTGGCAAAATCGTCGGCGGCAGCCGATATGCCAATTATGTCGCGGACCTCAACGAAATAGAAATCGGCTGGACGTTTCTTGCGCGCAGCCATTGGGGTGGAAATTACAATCGCGAAATGAAATCACTGATGCTGACTCATGCATTTCGGTTTTTCGATAGCATCAGGTTCAATATCGGCGCGACCAACGTGCGCTCGCGCCACGCCATCGAAAAGATCGGCGTACGGTATGATGGCGAATATGTGCCCGAAGCTATAAATGGCGTACTGGCCGTGCCTCATGCAATTTACCGGTTAAACCGAGCAGAAGCGAGGGCCGCCAATATGCTTTTGGAAGAGAGCGACAATGATGGAGAGCAGATTAGAGCGTAATTTCTGGCGGTTCTGGCTCGGCGGGCTGCTGATACTGGCGGCGATGATTGCGATGAACCCGTGGCTCGTGGGTGATGTGTCGCCCTGGGGCATCCGCGATCACCAATCCGCAGCAACAGCGGCGCGTGTCGATGCTATCCAGGCCGCATGGCAGGCAGCAGGCGTTCTCGGGCTGGCGCGTTTAGGCATGGCCATCGATCTTGTCTATATCGCGGTATATTCGTTCGGAGCATATTGCGGCGGGCGTGTGTTTGCACAGGCCACGAAACCGGCATTGCGACGGCTTGGCTGGGTAATCGTTGCCGCTGCGATCATCGTTGGCATCGCTGATTATGCTGAAACGATCTGCCAGTTTATCCAGATCATGCAGTTCAGGGGCAGCGACCTTTTGGCGCACATTGCGGCGACCGCACAGCCGGTAAAAACGACAGCGTTTCTCACCAGCTTTTTCGGTCTGCTGACAGCGTTATTCATTCGACGAATGACACCGCGCAGCGCTTGACGGGTGCGCCACAAAGTTTCACCACCGTGCCATATTATTTGCTGAGGAGCCTTCCCATGAAAAATCTTGTTTCGCTCGCCGCACTTGCGATTGCCACTGTCTCCACCCCCGTTTTTGCCGTAAATTTCCAAAGTGAATCTGCTGCGACTCCAATCGCGCAACCAACAGTTGCCGATGCCGAAGCATTTATCGCCAAGGCCGAAAAGGACCTCTTCGATTTCTCGGTTGAGGGCGGCAAAGTCGCTTGGATTAATGCGACATATATCACCGACGATACCGATGCGCTTGCCGCACGCTATGGCGAGATCGGCACCGAAAAGGCGGTGCAATATGCGCTTGAAGCGGCAAAATACCAGAATGTTTCCGGGCTTTCTGCTGTCACTAGGCGCAAGCTCGACATATTGCGCGGCGGACTGGTCTTGCCGGCTCCGACGACCGAAGGTGCGGCCAAGGAATTGTCCGAAATCGCGACCAAACTGAACTCGGCTTATGGCAAGGGCAAGGGTATGCTCAACGGCAAGGAGATCAACGGTTCGGATATTGAGGCCGAAATGGGGACCAACCGCAACCCCGACCAGTTGCAGGAAATGTGGACCAGCTGGCACGACAAGGTCGGCGCGCCGATGAAAGACGATTATGTCCGCATGGCCGAAATCGCCAATCAGGGTGCGAAGGAACTTGGTTTCGCTGATGTTGGTGCGATGTGGCGTTCGGGCTACGACATGCCCGCCGATGATTTTGCCAAGCTAACCGATAAGTTATGGTTGGAAGTTAAGCCGCTGTATGACGAACTACACACTTATGTGCGGGCCCAGCTTAATAAGAAATATGGTGACGGTGTACAGGCAAAAACCGGCCCGATCCGCGCCGACCTGCTCGGCAATATGTGGGCGCAAGAATGGGGTGATATATATGACATTGTCGCACCTGCTGGTTCAGGCGACATCGGCTATGATATCGGCGCGTTGCTCAAGGAACAGCAATATGACGAGATGAAAATGGTTAAAACCGGTGAGGGCTTTTTCTCTTCGCTCGGTTTCGCGCCGTTGCCTGAAAGCTTTTACAAACGCTCACAATTCCGGAAGCCCGCAGACCGCGAAGTCGTTTGCCATGCCTCGGCATGGGACCTCGACAATGTCGATGACCTGCGCATCAAGATGTGCATCAAGATCAACACCGGCGACTTTGTGACGATCCACCACGAGCTGGGCCATAATTATTACCAGCGTGCCTATAACAAGCAGAGCTATCTGCATTTGAACGGCGCCAATGACGGGTTTCATGAAGCGATCGGCGATGCCATTTCACTGTCGATTACTCCGAATTATCTCGTGCAGATCGGCCTGCTCGACCAATCAAAAGTGCCGAACGCTGGCAAGGATAATGGCCTATTACTGCGTCAGGCGATGGATAAGGTGGCATTTCTGCCATTCGGTCTGCTCGTCGATAAATGGCGCTGGGGGGTTTTCGATGGATCAATCAAACCCGCCGATTACAACATCGCGTGGACCGGATTGCGCAAGCAATATCAGGGCATCGTGCCTCCGGTCGAACGGTCGGCCAATGCATTCGACCCTGGCGGCAAATATCATGTGCCCGGCAACACCCCTTACACCCGCTATTTCCTTGCGCGGATATTGCAGTTCCAGTTCTACAAAGCTGCCTGCGACACCGCCGGGTGGAAAGGCCCGCTGCACCGCTGCTCGTTCTACGGCAACAAGGAAGTCGGCAATAAACTGAACGCGATGCTAGAACTGGGCGCATCGAAGCCATGGCCCGACGCGCTCGAGGCCTTTACCGGCACGCGCCAGATGTCGGGCAAAGCTATGCTTGAGTATTTCGCGCCGCTGATGAAATGGCTGAAGGTGCAGAACAAGGGGCAGAAAAAGGGCTGGTAAAATGAATCCGGGCCGGTCGCTAATGACCAGTTCGGACAGTTTTCAGGTTTCCCGTTTATGCCTTTGCGGCAGGTTTTTTTGCTGCCGGTTTTTTCACCGCTGGTTTTTTCGCAGCCGCAGTTTTTGAGGTCGGAGCCGCAGCTTTTGGTGCAGCTTTTGCTGCTGGCTTTTTTGCCGCCGTTTTGGGGGCGCTTTTGCTGTTGTACATCTTGGCTCCGGCAACGGCAGCCGTCGCGGCGGCGACGACCGCCCCGGCTACCGCAGCAGACTTGCCGGGATTGTCTTTAATCATGTTGCCAGCCTTGGTCGCCGTATCCCCCGCGCTTTCCACTGCGCTTTTTGCAGTTGCCGAGGCAGATTTAGCGGCCGATTTGGCACTGCCTGTCAGGCTATCCGCCAGACCGCGCAGCGTTGCTTTTGCTTTCGCCAAGGTGCCCGTCGGTTTTTTTGATATAGGCATATGTTTGTCCTTCTCTTCCGTTCGATAAGAGTAAATCGACTGGCTGCCTTTTCGTTCCGTTATGCCGTTCAGCGGAACGGTGGCTCATTGAAAGCGCGCAGTTTGCGGCTGTGCAGGCTGTTCCCTGCATCCCGCAGCAATTCGCAGGTCTGGATGCCGATCTGAAGGTGCGCAGCGATGGCCTCTTCGTAAAAACGGTTCGCTTGGCCAGGCAATTTGATTTCGCCGTGTAATGGCTTGTCTGAGACACACAGCAACGTCCCGTAAGGCACGCGAAACCGGTAGCCTTGGGCAGCAATGGTTGCCGATTCCATATCGATCGCGATCGCGCGGCTCTGCGAGAACCGAAGCGCGGAGGCTGAATAGCGCAACTCCCAATTGCGGTCGTCGGTTGTTACCACCGTGCCGGTGCGCATCCGGCGTTTAAGGTTCGCGCCGCTGGTTCCCGACACTCGTTCTGCCGCTGCTGCCAATGCCTGCTGAACCTCTGCAATCGGCGGGATCGGGATTTCGGGCGGTAACACATCATCCAGGATATGGTCGTCGCGCAAATAGGCATGAGCGAGAACATAATCGCCTATCCGCTGGGTTTCGCGGAGCCCACCGCAGTGACCGATCATCAGCCAGGCTTCGGGCCGCATAACCGCGAGATGGTCGCAAATCGTTTTTGCATTCGACGGCCCGACGCCGATATTGACGAGGCTGATGCCCGCACCATTTGCAGCCATTAGGTGGTAAGCAGGCATCTGGTGCCGCCGCCATGTGCTGTCCGCCACTAATTGCGCAGCGTTGTCGGTCGGTTGATCGACATACAGTCCGCCGGCCCCGGATAGTGCGGTATAGTGACCGTTGCCGACCTGACCGCAGGCCCAGCTGACAAATTCATCGACATATCGGTGGTAGTTGGTGAATAGCACATGATGCTGCACATGCTCCGCAGGCGCGCCGGTATAATGCCGCAAACGAGCGAGTGAGAAGTCGGTGCGCAGCGCGTCGAACAAGGCGAGCGGCGAATTGTCGCTGCCCTTGACCCGTAACAACCCGTCGGCAATCTCATCACCGATGTCGGCAAGCTCGGTTGTCGGGAAATATCGCGCAAGTTCGTTAGGGCTAACGGTGCCGAGCTCGAGGTTCGCCGAACCATCGAGCACATAAGGAAAAGGAATTTCCTGAGTGCTGCGCCCGACCGAAATTTCGACCTCATATTGCTCCACCAACAAATTGAGCTGGTCGCGCAGATAGTCGGCGAACAATTCAGGCTTGGTCAGCGTTGTGCGGTACGTTCCAACCTTCTCCAGCTTACCGAAAGCAAGGTTGTTGACCGTGTCGCGTTCCTTGCCCCGATATCTGATTGCGAGTTCGGGATAGCAAAAATCGGAGTTGGCGCGTTCTTCTATTGTTGGGGCGATGCCGTCGTTCAAATAGCGTGAAAGCGCGGATTGCAGCCGTTCGACAGCCCCCGCATATTCGGCGATCAGCTGGTCGATAATGTCTTGGGTTTGTTTGTTAGTCATAGCCACGCATCAACCATCTTTGTGTTTTTCGCAACAAAAAAGGGAGGGTTACCCCTCCCTCCTGTGCATGCCCTGATGGCATGACGTCAATGTTACGCTTAGAGCTGACCGAGCATATGTTCAGCCGAGCTAACGTTGAAATCGCCGGGTGCCTCAACATTTACCTGCTCGACGACACCGTCGTTGACTACCAGCGAGAAACGCTGTCCGCGCTTGCCCATGCCGAACGCGGTGCCATCCATTTCGAGCCCTAGTGCTGCGGCGAAATCGCCATTACCATCGGCCAGCATGGTGATAGCATCCGATCCGCCAGCCTTATTCCACGCGCCGAGCACAAATGCGTCGTTGACAGCAGTGCAGGCAATCTCGTCGATGCCTTTGGCTGCCAGATCGTCGGCCTTTTCAACAAATCCCGGTAAGTGGCGGGCCGAGCAAGTCGGCGTGAACGCACCTGGAACCGAAAACAAAGCGATGCGACGTCCGGTGAAATAATCGGCAGATTGAACGGGTTGTGGCCCGTCTGGGGTAGCTTTTACCAGTTTCACATCCGGAATTTTATCACCAACGGAAATGCTCATCTCAATATCCTTTCGAGGGTCAGGTTTGTCGAGCCTATTCTGGGACTGGCTCGTGCGAGTCAAGTAGGCTGTTCGGGCTGCATTAGCCTCAGGCTAGTCAACCGCTGAAATGTTCCCAAAAAAGCCAAATTTAACACAGTATTTTTTCAGCCGGATAGATGGTTATTTTTTCTTTACCCTGCGCGTAGAGGGTTCGGTAAGCAGGATCGTCAATCTTGTCCCGGTTGAACACGAACAGGGGACTTGAAATGAGGGGTATTTTCAAACAAGCTGCGCTTATCGCTGCAATCACAGTTGCATCCGCCCAACCGGCGCAGGCTTGCTGGACCAACGCTGGCCAGGACGCAGTCAAAATCAAGCATCTGAACACCATGTTGATGGTCACCGCGCTTCGTTGCCGTGGTGGTGCCGACAATTTTCTGCCGCAGTATAATCGCTTTGTAACGAACAACAGTGCCCTGATCGGTTCGCAAAACAATCTAATAAAATCGCACTTGGCCCAGACTACCGGTGCAAAAGGTGCGGAAAATGCGCTCGACCGTATGTCGATCGGCTTTGCCAACAGCTATGGAACCGGGCATGCCACTATGAATTGCCGGGAATTAAAGGAATTGGCAAATGATCTGGCTTCGCAGCATCACGGCGTGGCGACATTGGCAGCGGCGGCTGATAACGTGATAAACTCGTCGCCACTGCCGGGCGGCGTTTGCCCGAGCCGTATGGCAACACGTCCATAATCATATAAAGCAATCTTTATATTTGATTTCGTTGGAGGCCACGGCTAAGGGCGGGCGCACAATAACCCCTTCCGGAGACCAAGCCCGTGGCTTTCAACGATTATGTCATCGCCGATATCGGCGAGGCCGACTTTGGCCGTAAAGAAATCAACATTGCCGAAACCGAAATGCCCGGCCTTATGGCGTTGCGCAGCGAGTTCGGTGCATCGCAGCCGTTGAAAGGCGCGCGTATAGTAGGATCGCTGCACATGACGATTCAAACCGCCGTGCTGATCGAAACGCTCACGGCCCTTGGTGCCGAGGTGC
>JANONL010000062.1:0-4884 GCA_031420815.1 Sphingomonadales bacterium
AGCGCGTCGGGCCACCAGTCCTTGTTCTGCCGTCCGAGCAATGAGCGAATTTTGATCTCGCCGCCGCTGTGCATCGGGCAACCATCGCGGGGGTCTGCGTCTGCCATCACTAATTCCTTTATTTCGCTGATGTTGAAACTCTGATGAGTGCAACATTGCACTTGATCTGTAATCGGTCAACGCAATGAAAATACACAGGCTAATCGATTTTATCGTCTACCGATCACCGTTGCGATATGGTCGCCGTTGCTATCGTACTCGACCTTAACCCTTTTCGTGCTTGAAACTTCGCGTGCCCGCGCCGATGTAGGCATCGAGCAAAAAACATAATTCTCGTGGAGTATTTCATGCACGTTCCGTTTGACACCGTCCAAGCACTCGTTCCTGTAGTTATCGAGCAATCGAACCGTGGCGAACGCAGCTGGGATATCTTTTCACGCCTGCTCCGCGAACGGATCATTTTTGTGACCGGCGAAGTCGAGGACCAGATGGCATCGATCATCACCGCGCAGTTGCTGTTCCTCGAATCGGATAACCCTAAAAAAGATATCTGGATGTATATCAACTCGCCGGGCGGGGTTGTGACCGCAGGCATGGCGATCCACGACACGATGCAATATATCCGTCCCAAGGTCGGTACAGTTTGCATTGGGCAAGCGGCCTCAATGGGCAGTTTTCTGTTGGCGGCTGGTGAGCCTGGCATGCGCGTTGCGCTGACCAATGCACGGATTATGGTGCACCAACCTTCAGGTGGATCGCGCGGTATGGCGTCGGATATTGAAATTCAGGCAAAGGAAATCTTGCGTATTCGCAAGCGGTTAAACGATCTGTACGCCAAATACACCGGCAAGCCGCTCAAAGATATTGAGAAGGCGATGGACCGTGATACTTTTCTCGAGGCTGATGAGGCCAAGGCCTTCGGTTTGGTCGATGAGGTCTTCGACAGGCGTCCGACCGTGGCCGAAAGCGAAGAGAAATAACCAGGCGCCGTCTGTTAGGTTTTTATCCACCACATTTGCTAAGGCCGCGCACGCGGTTATTGGGCTATTGCCAAAATGAATCGCATCTTTAGGATGACGGTTCTATGACAATTCGCGCACGGCTACGCGCGAAAAGCAGGACGATTTATGACGAAGTTGAGCGGATCAGATACCAAGAGCACATTATATTGCTCGTTCTGCGGGAAATCGCAGCATGAAGTCCGCAAGCTGATTGCTGGTCCCACTGTGTTCATCTGCGATGAATGCGTCGAGCTTTGCAACGACATAATTCGCGAAGAAACCAAGGGCGCTTTGACTGGTCGCAAAGAAGGCGAAGTGCCGACACCGCAAGAGATTTGCGATGTGCTTGATGATTATGTAATCGGCCAACCGCAGGCGAAGCGCGTGCTTTCGGTGGCGGTGCATAACCACTACAAGCGCCTCAATCACGGCGCAAAGGGAGCCGATGTCGAGCTCGCCAAGTCGAACATCCTGCTCGTTGGCCCGACCGGTTGTGGCAAGACCTTGCTCGCGCAAACGCTGGCGAAAACCTTCGACGTGCCGTTCACCATGGCCGACGCGACCACGCTAACCGAGGCAGGTTATGTGGGTGAAGATGTTGAAAATATCATCCTGAAACTGCTGCAAGCGTCGGACTATAATGTCGAGAAGGCACAGCGCGGCATCGTTTACATCGACGAAATCGACAAAATCAGCCGCAAGGCCGAAAACCCCTCGATAACCCGCGACGTGTCGGGCGAAGGCGTGCAGCAGGCGCTGCTAAAGTTGATGGAAGGCACCACCGCCAGCGTTCCGCCGCAGGGTGGCCGCAAACATCCGCAACAGGAATTCTTGCAGGTTGATACAACCAACATTCTTTTCATTGCGGGTGGTGCATTTGCCGGCCTTGAGAAGATCATATCGAACCGCCTCGAGGGCAAATCGATCGGCTTTGGCGCGCATGTTGCCGACCCGGACGAGCGCCGCACCGGCGAGGTTTTGAAACAGGTCGAGCCGGAAGATTTATTGAAATTCGGGCTTATCCCGGAATTTGTCGGTCGTTTACCGGTCACCGCGACGCTTGAAGACCTCGATATTCCTGCGCTGGTCAAAATCCTATCTGAACCGAAAAACGCGCTGGTGAAGCAGTATCGCAAACTCTTCGAAATGGAAGATGTGGGCTTGAGTTTCACTGAAGATGCGCTCGAATCAATTGCCAAGAAAGCTATCCAACGTAAAACCGGCGCACGCGGGCTGCGGTCGATTCTGGAGGCCATCTTGTTGAACACTATGTTTGATCTGCCGACTTTCGACGGTGTGGCCGAGGTGGTCATCGACAAGGATGTGGTCGAAGGCCGCAAAGACCCTGTTCTGGTTTATGCCAAATCAGCGAAAGCCGAGAAGGAAGACGCGGCTTAGGCGACCAGCCGAATGTCTAACTGTTGCGCACCTGCAACAGCCTTGGAAAAAATCGTCAAACTCATCGATATGCACCATTTGCTGCACCGCACCACTTTGCGCCTGCGATACGTCCGGCTAAGGCCGAATCATTCGCTTATGGGGAGAAGGGGCTGTCATCTATCTGACATTTTCTGGCTTCAAGGGGGCGCTACGATCAAATCCGCTGGAGTGATTCGACGGCAGTCGTCGCAAAGTCACGCGGATCGTTGGAATTATAAGGGGTCTACACATGCAAATTCGTTATTGTCTCGCTGCGAGCGCGGTTGCGCTTACTATCGCCAGCATATCTGGAACCGCGTTCGCGCAATCGACAGGGTCGATTGAAGTCGAAGAAGAAGAGGCCGAAATCGTCGTATCAGGCACACGCGCTAGCGCGGGCGTCGGCGGTGTTGTTGTTCCCGATGCGGCCAAGCCCCGCGTCGTTCTCAACGAAGAACTGATCGGCCGACAGGGTGCAGGCCAATCGATCCTGAACACTATCAATCAGGTTCCAGGTGTGAACTTCACCAATTCCGACGCCTACGGCTCGTCGGGCGGCAACCTTCGCATCCGCGGCTTTGACGGTAACCGCATAAGCCTTACGTTCGACGGCTTTCCGCTCAACGATACTGGCAACTACGCTATTTTCTCGAACCAGCAGCTCGATCCAGAATTGATTAGCTCGGTCAACGTCAACCTAGGTACGACCGACGTCGACTCGCCGACGGCATCTGCGGCGGGTGGTACGGTGAACTATCTGACACGTATTCCTGGTGAAGATGTCGGTGGCACGCTCGTTGCATCCTACGGCGAAGACGATTTTCACCGCGTTTTCGGGATGATCGATACTGGCGTGTTTACGTCATTCGGCACCAAAATGTTCGTAGCTGCATCGACCGCACGCAACGACAAGTTCAAAGGCCCCGGCGAGATCTACAAGCAGCAGTATAATGCGCGCATTTATCAGCCCATCGGTGACAATGGCGACTTCATCTCGCTCGCCGGCCATTACAACCAAAACCGCAACAACTTTTATCGTAACGCATCGCTCGCTGACTTGAGACTGATCACCGGCCGTTCGGGCATGGTCAGCGTGGGCGGTTTCACCAAGGCCCAAGAAACGGGTGTTTTTGCGTTTGATAACTTTGGCTCTTGCACAAAGACCGTTGGCGGTGTTGGCCCGCAAAATGACAACGGTGGCCGTTTGCCATCGGGCAGTTCGGCAGCAGCAAACACCGCACCGGCAGTTCTTGGTTCAACGCAGAATAACATCGAAAACACGTCGAGCTGCACCAACTTTGCTGGGTTGCGTATCAACCCGTCAAACACCGGCAACGCGCGCTTGAACTCGAAGTTTTCGATCACCGACAATGTCATCTTCACCTTCGACGCGTCCTATCAGTATGTGTTGGCTAATGGCGGCGGAACCACGGTGCTTGCCGAAAATGCGGCGGTTGCGCGCGGTAGTAGTACGGCGCTTGGCGTCGATTACAATGGAGACGGAAATTTTGGAGGCCTTGTTTCGGGGGTGTTCCAACCTGACCAAATCCGGTTCTACACGCCCAACACCACGAATACGCGTCGCTGGACGGTTATCTCGTCGCTGATCTGGGACATCACCGATCAGCATCGCATTCGCGCGTCATATACGTTTGACCGTGGCCGCCATCGTCAAACTGGCGAATGGGGCTATCTCGATGCTGCCGGCAACCCAGAAAATGTTTTCGGTGGCCGTAACGGACGTCCCGTCTTGTCTGCCGATGGCGTTCCATTGCGCCAGCGTGATCGTTTGTCGATCGCACTGCTTAATCAGGTGTCTGGCCAGTATATCGGCAAGTTCTTTGAGGATAAATTGCGGGTTGAGCTCGGCGTCCGGATGCCGTTCTTCAAACGCGATCTCGAAAACTTCTGCTATACACAGACGGGCGGCAGCGGTTTCGCAACCTGCACATCGCAGCCCTTGTCCGCGCTGGTTATCGTTCCGCCGACCGCAGTTGCGCCGTTCCCGGCAGGGGCATTGTTTGCGCCTTTCAAAGCGCAATATAAATTCTCGCCAGTGCTGCCTAGCGCCGGATTTACCTTCAAGATTACCGACGATCTTTCGATGTTTGGTAGCTATGCGAAGGGCTTCTCGGCTCCGCGAACAGATAACCTTTATCGTACGCCGATTGTGACTGTGGCACCCGAAACAACGAATACGTTCGATGCTGGTTTGCGGTATTCGTCCAGTCGCGTCCAAGCGCAGGCATCGGTGTGGTATACCAAATTCCAAAACCGGATCGTTACTTCGTTCGACCAGCTGCAGGGCATTTCTGTCGACCGCAACGTTGGTTCGGTCGTGGGCAAGGGTGTAGATATCGGGCTAGCGATACGTCCGCTCGACTTCTTCACATTCCAGGGCAATTTGTCATACAACGACTCAAAGTTGCAGGATGACATCCAGGTTGCAGCCGGTACCGCTGGC
>JANONL010000063.1:0-5436 GCA_031420815.1 Sphingomonadales bacterium
AGTATTGTTGACCTAACTTTCACACCAAAACGAGATACCAGCGTTGAAGAAGTGAACGCTCTACTCAAAGCCGCCTCTGAAGGAGCTTACAAGGGGGTTTTGGCGTATTCTGATGAGCCTTTGGTGTCGATCGATTACAACCATAACCCGGCAAGCTCGACCATCGACAGCCTCGAAACAACGGTATTGGATGGCAAACTGGTCCGCGTCCTCAGTTGGTATGATAATGAATGGGGTTTCTCGAACCGCATGGTCGATACCGCAGGCGTTATCGGCAAGCTCCTTTAAGGAACGATATCATGGCATTCCGCACGTTCGACGACCTCGGTGATATCAAGGGCAAGCGCGCTTTGGTGCGCGTCGATCTCAATGTGCCGATGGCCGACGGGCGGGTTACCGACGAAACGCGGCTACGCGCGCTTCTGCCGACGGTGACCGAGTTGGTGGACAAGGGTGCTAAAGTCTTGTTGTTGGCTCATTTTGGACGACCCAAGGGTGCCAAGCATAGCGAGATGTCGGTTTCTATGGTGCTAGATGCTTTGCAAGAGGTTTTGGGCCGAGAAATCATGTTCGTGCCAGAAATTGCCGGCGACGTCGTGGCGCAATCGGTGGGCATCCTGGCTGACGGCGACATTGCACTGCTCGAAAATACCCGCTTTTGGCCAGGTGAAGAGAAGAACGATCCTGAGCTCGCCAAGGCCGTCGCTGCCAATGGCGATTTCTACGTCAACGACGCGTTCTCCGCCGCACACCGCGCCCATATGAGCACCGAAGGATTGGCGCATTTGCTGCCCGCTTATGCCGGCCGTTCGATGGAATCCGAACTGAAGGCCTTGGAAGCAGCGCTCGGCAATCCAGAGCATCCGGTGGCGGCGGTGGTCGGCGGAGCGAAAGTGTCGTCGAAACTCGACGTGCTGACCCATCTGGTGACGAAAGTCGATCATCTGATCATCGGCGGTGGCATGGCCAATACCTTTTTGGCAGCTCGCGGCGTTGATGTTGGCAAGTCGCTGTGTGAGCATGATCTGGCGGACACCGCCAACTCGATATTGGATGCTGCGGACAAGGCAGGATGCACAGTTCACCTGCCATATGACGTCGTGACGTCACTCGAATTTCGTGCAAATCCGCCAATCCGGATCGTGAATGTGCATGAGGTTGCACCGGATGAGATGATTTTGGATATCGGCCCCGCCGCGGTTGAGGCGCTCGCGGATGTATTAAAAAACTGTCGTACGCTGGTTTGGAACGGCCCGATGGGTGCGTTTGAAATGGAACCCTTTGATAAAGCCACTGTCGCGCTGGCCAAAACGGCGGCGGCGCTTACCAAAGAGGGTTCGTTGATCTCCGTTGCCGGCGGGGGCGACACGGTTGCGGCGCTCGCACATGCTGGCGTAACCCAAGATTTCAGCTTCATATCGACCGCAGGCGGCGCTTTCCTTGAGTGGATGGAAGGCAAGCCGCTGCCGGGCGTGGAGGCGTTACAGATTCACAATTAAGCATAAGCCGGGCAGCGGTGATGCCCGGCTTTCTTTTCATATTACAGTGCATACGTATGCCCAAAATAGAAGCCAGAAGGACGAAAGAATGACCGACCCGAAAATGATGCAACAAATGGCAACCGGACAGGGCTTTATTGCAGCACTTGATCAGAGCGGTGGTTCCACGCCCAAGGCGCTCAAAGGCTATGGCATAGGCGAAGACGCATTTTCTAACGACGAGGAGATGTTCGCTCTAATCCACGGCATGCGCACCCGCATTATTACCTCACCCTACTTCAATGGCGAAAAGGTGATCGGTGCGATCCTGTTTGAACGCACAATGGATGGCGAAGCTGACGAAAAGCCGGTGCCAACTGCGCTCTGGGACCGCGGAGTTGTGCCGTTTCTGAAAGTCGACCAAGGCTTGGAAGACGAAGCCGACGGCGTTCAACTCATGAAACCGATGCCGGGTTTAGATGCGTTGCTCGTCCGGGCCAAGGCAAAGAGGGTGTTTGGCACCAAGATGCGCTCGGTTATCAATCTGGCATCGCCGACCGGAGTTGCTGCCATTGTGAAGCAGCAATTCGAAGTTGCCGCACAAATCCTCGATAACGGCCTCATGCCGATGATCGAGCCAGAAGTGAATATCAAGAGTGCAGCGCGCGCGGAGTGTGATGCTATTCTTCGCGATGAACTTCTCAAAGCACTCGACGCGTTGCCGAACGACAGGCAGCTCATGCTGAAACTTTCGATCCCCGCCAAAGCCAATTTCTTTACCTCTTTGGTCGATCATCCTCGCGTACTGCGGGTTGTAGCGTTGTCCGGCGGCTTTGCTCGTCCGGAAGCTTGCACCGAGCTCGCCAAAAATAAGGGCATGATCGCCAGCTTCTCGCGCGCGTTGCTGCAAGACTTGCGTTATCAGATGAACGATGGCGAATTCGATCAGTCACTCGGTCAGGCGATTGAGGAAATCTATCAGGCTTCAACCACCAAGAGCTGATAAAGAGAGCGGCAGCCAATTTGCCAAGTTAACGAAATTACAACCCACCCGAAAATTGGAAGCTAAAACGGTAATCGCTCGATGTTAAAGCCTTGCCCTCCCCAGCCATTTTCGACGGTTTGACGTCGGTTAGCATGAGCGAGCCATCTGCAAGCGGCACCGGCTCACCGAGAGTAAGTTCAACTTCCTTGTTGCCGCCGGGTTTTACCCACGCCACCAATACGCGGACACGTCCAGCCCATATGCAACGCGCATTCATCGGACAGCGGCTGTCTTCGATGAGCTTGATCGGGCGTATCTTCGGCCCATCTACATAGGCGGTTTGGCCAAATGCGACGTCGATGCCGTCAGATTTGGTAGGCGGCATGGTGGCGCAGGCACTGCTGGCCATCAGGAGGGCAGCGCAGGCTAGGGTTTTGATCATCATTGCACGCGCCTGCAACATCGTCGCTGACCAAGTGATGAACGCTATTCCAGAAACCCGGGCTTGGCGCTAAGGCGCAACCATGATCACACCCGCTTGCCAACTTTACCTGATTTCGCCGCTAGATGTTGCCGGCGATTTTCCCGCCAAATTGCAGGCTGCATTGTTAGGTGGTCCCGTGGCAGCATTCCAGTTCCGGATAAAAGATGTCGACCAGCATGAGGCCGCAGCACTTGCCGAACCCTTGCAGGCGATCTGCGCGGCGCATGATGTGGCGTTCATCGTTAACGATAGCGTGGCACTGGCCAAACGCTTGAACGCGGACGGTGTGCATTTGGGGCAGAGCGACGGCGATGTTGCCGATGCGCGGTTGCAACTGGGCAAAAAGTTTCAGATCGGTGTCACCTGCCATAATAGCCGACACCTTGCGATGGAAGCAGCCGAAGCGGGGGCAGATTATGTGGCCTTTGGTGCATTTTATCCGACCACCACCAAAGATGTCGAGCAAATCGCGGAACTCGATACAGTAGAAAAATGGTCGCGTGTTATGGAAATTCCCTGCGTTGCCATCGGCGGCATCACGCCCGAAAATGCCAAGCCTATCATCGACGTCGGTGCAGATTTCATCGCCGTGAGCAGCGCTGTGTGGGCCTATCCGCAAGGGCCAGCCGAAGCTGTAAAGGCGTTTAACGCCCTGCTTGCCTAATCGGGTACGCACAGCTAAAGGCCGCGCACAACAGCACGCTTTGGCGCGCTTGCTCTTTCCATTTGTTAGCGAGTTCTTCTAATGAAAATCAACGCGGTTGAAATCAAGCCGGGTAACATCCTTGAATATGAAACCGGGCTGTGGAAGGTTGTGAAAACTGCGCATACTCAACCGGGCAAGGGCGGCGCGTATATGCAGGTCGAGCTGAAAAACCTGCGTGATGGCCGCAAAAACAACATCCGTTTCCGTTCGGCTGAAAGCGTCGAAAAAGTTCGTCTCGACCAAAAGGATTTTCAATTTCTGTATGCCGAGGGCGAGAACCTCGTGTTCATGGACAAGGAAACCTATGACCAGGTTACGTTGCCGAGCGACCTGCTTGGCGATGCTGCAGCTTTCCTCCAGGACGGCATGGATGTCGTTATGGAAATGTATGACGACGAAGCGCTTTCGGTTGCTTTGCCCGACCAGATCGACGCAATGATTGTCGAAGCCGACGCCGTCGTCAAAGGCCAAACCGCTTCTTCGAGTTACAAGCCAGCGATCCTCGACAATGGCGTCCGTGTCATGGTGCCACCGTTTATCGGCGCTGGAACGCGGATCGTGGTCGATGTCTACGCCAGGGAATATGTGAAGAAGGCCGACTGATGCCAGCATTAACCGGCCTGTTGACCGTTATTGAAAAAGCCGCGCGCAAAGCGGGGAGTAAGCTGCGCCGTGACTTTGGCGAAATCGAGCATTTGCAGGTCTCGCAAAAAGGACCGGCTGATTTCGTTTCCAAGGCCGATCAGCGCGCCGAGGATACGATTTTTCACGAACTCGAACATGCCCGCCCCGATTGGGGTTTCCTGATGGAAGAAACTGGCGAGATTGCTGGAAGCCCGGGCAAGCCGCGTTTCATTGTCGATCCGCTCGACGGTACCAGCAACTTCCTGCACGGCATTCCGCATTTCGCGATTTCAATCGCGGTGCAAGACCCCAAGCCCGATGGCTCTGGCTGGGGCGATATCTTTGCAGGCATTGTTTACAACCCGATTACCGACGAAAGCTTTTGGGCGGAGCGCGGCAAAGGCGCGTGGCTTGGCCACAAACGGTTGCGCGTTTCGGCGCGGCGTCAGCTCAATGAAGCGCTTATCTCTACCGGCACGCCGTATAAGGGCCATGGCGATTTCGACGAATGGGGCAAGGTTTACGGCGCGATTGGCCCAGAGGTCGCTGGTATTCGCCGGTTTGGCGCTGCCAGCCTCGATCTCGCTTGGCTTGCCGCTGGCCGTTATGACGGCTTCTGGGAAAGCGGTTTGTCGCCATGGGATACCGCCGCCGGATGTCTATTGGTGCGCGAAGCCGGGGGCTTTGTAACCGACTATCGTGGGCGCAGCCCGCACATCGCCGATGCGCAGGTTTTGGCAGCAAATGACATCTTGCACAGCAAGCTGCACAAGTTACTTGTGGGTGCATTGAAATAAAGCGCAAAATGGCTGTAAAAAGCGCCTTACGGCCCTTGCGGGCGCGCGACGTTCTGCCTAAAAGCGCGACAACTAAACAGGGGTTCGAGCGAGTCTATCGTGACTGATTTATCGCAATATCTACCGATATTATTGTTCCTCATCGTCGCATTGGGGCTTTCGAGCCTGTTCGTGTTCCTGCCGATGGGCGTTTCGCGGCTGACTGGCACGCATCAGCCGACCGAGGCGAAGCTGACCGAATATGAATGCGGCTTTCCTGCTTTTGAGGATTCGCGCAGCCAGTTCGATGTGCGTTTCTACCTCGTCGCCATCCTGTTCATCATCTTCGATCTCGAAGCAGCGTTCCTGTTCCCCTGGGCGGT
>JANONL010000064.1:0-3232 GCA_031420815.1 Sphingomonadales bacterium
GCGGCTTGCAAAATCTTCAGCAAATGGTCGGAATAACCCTCGCTCAGCTCGTCGGCCCCCAAATTCACCGATAGCCGCAAATCGCTGAGCGCTGGTGACCATTTGGCGGCGATGCCAATTGCTTCCCGTTGGATGAGGTGCGACAATTCCTCGCGCAAATCGCAGCGGTCGGCCGAGGCAAACAACTGGTTGGCACCGATTTCGCCAAACTCGGCATGATGCCAGCGCGCCAAGGCTTCGGCACCCGTCAGCCGTCCCGTCGCCACCTCAAATTGCGGTTGCAGCATGATGGTAATTTCGCGCCGCGCAATCGCTTCGCGCAACACAGTATCGAGTGCAGCGGTAAACTGCTCGCCGGTTGCCGTGCGGTCGGTGGCGAATGCCAGTTTCTTGCCCTTGCGCCCATATGCTTGGGCGAGCGCCTGGGTGGCGCGGTGGAGCAGTTCTGTGCCGGTTTCGCCGGGCTCCGCCAAAGCGAGGCCAACACGGGCGCTGATATGGAGCGATTGGCCGGCGTCACCCAAATCCTCTGACAACCACTCCAGCAATTTTTTGGCAACCGCTTCGAGTTTGCGTGACCCTGCGTCCGATTGGATTCCGAGCAAAAATTCGCGCCCTGGAAGCTTTGCAATAAGTCGGGTATTAGGCAGATTTTCAGCGGCGAACTTCCGAATTCTGGTGCCCACCGCGCGGATGGCGGCATCGCCCTGCCCGCGCCCATGCAACGCGTTAATCTGTTTGAGGTCACGTATTCCGATAACCAGCAATGCCAGATGGTCGATGTCGTTCGCACGGTAGTCAGCCAACCACTCACGCGCCTCACGGGGTCGCAATATGCGCTTGGTTGCGACGGCTGGAGAGGGACGAACGACGGTCATATCACGCTCTTTAGCGCCAATATCTTTCCCAACCCTTGCTTTTCTTGCATTTCGGCTTTGTCGGGCCAAGGTTTCCGCCTAAACGATGGGGATGATCGACGGCTTTGGACGCAAAATTGACTATCTGCGGATATCGGTCACCGACCGGTGTAATTTCCGCTGCCATTATTGCATGCCCGAAAACCAGAAGTTTTTGCCGCATAAGGAGCTGCTGGATTATAGCGAGATTGCGCTGCTGGCGAACCGTTTCATCGCGCATGGCATTTGCAAGATTCGGCTAACCGGCGGGGAACCGCTGGTCCGGCGTGATATAGATGTACTGATCCGTGCATTAGGTAAACATGTGCATGCAGGCCGGTTGGACGAACTGACGCTGACCACCAACGGCAGCCGCCTTGCAGACCATGCGTCGATGCTCGCCGAATCAGGGGTGCGGCGAATCAATGTAAGCATGGACAGTCTCAAGCCAGGGCGCTTTCGCGAAATTACCAGAGGCGGCGATTTGGCGCAGGTTCTGGACGGAATAAAAGCGGCTGGTAAGCACAATATAACTATCAAAATCAATATGGTCGCATTGAAAAATCAGAATGATGATGAAGTCATCGATATGGCTGAATATTGCGCCGCTTATGGTCATGATCTAACGATCATCGAAACGATGCCGCTGGGCGAAGGTGTCTCGGGACGGCAGGATCGTTATGTCGCACTCGAAGAATTTGTTGCGCCTCTTCGGCAGGCTTTTGATTTCGAACCCATCGCCCATCGTTCATCCGGCCCCGCGCGATATTGGCAGGTCGGAACGCTCGGCCTCCGCCTAGGGCTGATAACCCCGATGAGCCACAATTTCTGCGACGATTGCAACCGCCTGCGTCTGACCACCGACGGCAAGATATTCATGTGCCTCGGTTCCGAAATGCACGTCGATTTCAAGCAAGCGCTTCGCGAAGACGGTTTGGATGCCGTCGACCGCCTGCTACAAATGGCACTACGCCTCAAGCCCGAACGGCATGATTTCGAACGGCAGATGGCTGAGCCAAAGCTACGTCTTGCCCGCCATATGAATGCGACCGGCGGTTGAGCGCCTACGCCCGGCTCGCCATCATATCGTCAGCCACACCCGTTGCACGTGAGGCTGAGGCGATTTTGCGCGAACAGCACGAGTTTGTCCCGCTCGATCAGGCCGATGCAGTCATTGTTTTAGGCGGTGACGGTCATATGCTTCAGGTCCTGCACCAACTGCTTGAGGACCGGCGCGATATTCCAGCTTACGGTATGAACCGCGGCACGGTTGGCTTTCTGATGAACGGCTGGCAACCCAGCGAGTTGCTGAACCGTTTGGCGCGAGCAAAATCTTTTTCGGTTAGGCCCCTTACCGCAAAGGTAACCACCGTCGGTGGCGATAGCTTTAATTTGCCTGCGATCAACGAGGTTTCGCTGCTCCGTGAAACCCGCCAGACGGCAAAGATAGAGGTATCTGTCAATGGCCGTCCGGTCATTCCCGAACTTATTTGCGACGGCGTGCTGGTAGCTACACCCGCCGGATCAACCGCTTACAACCTATCTGCCAATGGCCCGATCTTGCCGCTCGATTCATCGCTGCTAGCGCTCACGCCGATTAGTCCATTCCGCCCACGCCGTTGGAAAGGTGCCATTCTGCCTGATCGTTATGTTATTAAACTGACCATCCTCGAATCAGGGAAGCGCCCAGTCAGCGCAGTTGCCGATCAACGCGAAATCCGTGACATCGCCTCGGTTGAAGTCGCCTTGGACCGCGCCCGTGCGCTGACCTTGCTGTTCGATCCCGAACATGCGCTCGATGATCGCATCGCTATGGAACAATTTGTCACCTGAATATTGTGACAATGCTTGCAAAGCTTCAAAAGTCGCTGCTATAGGCCCGCATGCCTGAGCAATCGGGCTGTTCCCTGGTAGCTCAGTGGTAGAGCAGTTGACTGTTAATCAATTGGTCGGGGGTTCGAATCCCTCCCGGGGAGCCATTTTTCTTACATCAGGCCCCAACCCTGCCAAAGCAGGCGGAGCGCTGCATAGCTAACGAGCAGGGCTGTCATTGTCCTTAGCAACTGTGGGGTGAGATAACGCATCCCCATCATGCTACCCAACTGCCCGCCGACGAACACTGCCAGCATTAACGGCCAAAATTCGGCAGCCGGCCCGGCTAATGATTGTGGCCCCGCCTTTACGATTTGCCCGGTAAGGCCGGTAATCGAGTTAATCAGGATATACAGCGATGCGAACGCCGCGATTCTCCGCGGCTCCGACCAGCGGATCAGGTGCAAGACTGGCGCCATGAAAATGCCGCCGCCGATGCCCGATAGACCTGCCAACAGGCCTAC
>JANONL010000065.1:0-2354 GCA_031420815.1 Sphingomonadales bacterium
GCGATCAAGGCACGCTGGGGTGCATCGCTGTCAGAACTTGCACCCGACCATCCCGCGCATGACATCATCGCATTCTATCTGGCTCACATGGTGCTGACGCTGCAGTCGATCATGGAACCCGGACGTATTATACTGGGTGGCGGAGTAACCGCGACGCCGGGTTTGCTCGCCAAGGTGCGGTTGTCGGCCCAGGCCCTTGGCAAAGGCTATTTTCGGGGATTAGCGGATGATGTCATCGTGCCACCGGGGTTGGGCGAAAACGCCGGTTTGTTGGGCGGCCTCGCCCTGGCGCAGGATATGTTTGCTTAGGCTCTAGCCTTCAGCGTCAGCTCGACTGGCGAACAACCAAAGTTGGTTCAAGCACCACCGATTCGGTTTTCTCACCGCTTATCCGCCGGAACAATAAATCCACAAGATGCGCCGCACCGGCAGACAGATCCTGCTTTATTGTCGAAAGCGGTGGTACCGTTTGGTTGGCGAACGCCAAATCGTCGTAGCCTACGACGTGCACTTGGTTTGGAACCGACACACCATGTTCGGAAAGTGCCCGAAGCGCGCTCATCGCAATGACGTCCGACGCGGCGATGATGCCGTCGGGAATGGCTTTGGTTTCATCGAGCCATTTGCTGATCGCCGGATGTGCAGTCTCTGCTGTCAAATGCGCTGGCAATACGGTCAACGCTTCGCTCAAGCCAGCAACAGCCAACGCGGCGCGGCAGCCCTCAAGACGCTCCGCAATTTCCGGGGCAACAGGGTCGCCGAAGAACGCGAAATTGCGGCATCCACGTTCGATCAGATGCCGCGTCGCCAGCTCACCACCCTTGCGGTTATCCGACCCTACCGAACAATGCACCTGCCCGGGCAAATTTGCACCCCATGCCACCATCGGCAAATAGCGTTCGGCCAAACGGTCGATTACCGCAGATTGGTCCGACTGGCCGATCAGAATCAGCCCATCGACACGGCCCGAGTCCGCCACACGGCTGAGCCAGTCAGGGTCGGTTGGAATAACGCGCGACAGCAAAAGATCATATCCGCGCTCGGTCAAGGCATCCGCCAGTTGGCCGAGCAGCGTCATAAAGAACGGGTCTGAAATATGCTGACCGGTCTCATGGCCTAGCGGAATCAGCACGCCGATCGCGCCGGCGCGCTTTATCCGCAAATTCCGCGCCATGACGTTGGGCCGGAAGTCATGCTCGCGCGCCAGCGCCTGAATCCGTTCGCGTGTTTTCTTGGCGATTAGTTGCGAATCTGCAAGCGCGCGCGATACCGTGCCTGGGGATACTCCCGCCAGTCTGGCCAAATCGGTGATGTTCCTTACCCGCGCCTGCTCGTCCATTTTTGCTCCTTCTCCCGGCTATGTGCGGGCTATTATGATGTAACGCAATAGAGAACAAAAAGAGCCATCTACCTCAATGCAATCGATTGTTGCTTTATATTGGTTAGCCGCTAGCATCGCGCAACACAGGATGGCAGGCTGAAGCCGCTGCGGGAGAGGGAATATGTCCGAAGTCATTAACAAGCCGCATTTGTCATTATCCAGGATATTGCAGATGAACCTTGGTTTCTTGGGTCTGCAATTTAGCTTCGGGCTGCAACAAGGCAATATGGCGCCGATCTATTCCTACCTTGGCGCAGAGGAAGCATCGTTGCCCATCTTGCAACTTGCCGGGCCGCTCACAGGCCTCATCGTACAGCCGATCATCGGTGCGATGAGCGACCGCACCAATTCGAAATGGGGAAGGCGTACCCCGTATTTCATAATCGGCGCGATCATGTGCTCGTTGGGCCTGCTGTTTATGCCGCTGTCGCAAAGCATATTGATGGCGGCGAGCCTGCTGTGGATACTCGACGCTGGTAACAACATCACGATGGAACCCTATCGCGCTTATGTCAGCGACCGTCTGAACGAAGACCAGCATAATGTCGGCTTTTTGACGCAAAGTGCCTTTACCGGGCTGGCACAGTGCCTCGCCTTGGGCACACCTGCTTTGCTCGTCGGCCTGTTCGGAATCAACAAAGACGCGATTGGCGCGAATAATATTCCCGATACCGTCTATATTGTGTTTGCCATCGGTGCAGTGCTCTCGCTCTCAACGATTCTTTGGTCAGTGATCCGCGTACCCGAACTTCCGCTCACGCAGACGCAAAAGACCGAAATTGCGGCGCTGCCCAAGACGGTCGCCGCGACCTTCAAAGAAATCTGGGACGCGATCCGGGAAATGCCGACACCGATGCGCAAGCTTGGCGTCATGATGCTGTTCCAATGGTACGCTATGGGAATTTACTGGACCTATGTTACATATTCGATTGCGCGGTCGGTATATAACACCAGCGAGCCGGTTAGCGACGGT
>JANONL010000066.1:0-5037 GCA_031420815.1 Sphingomonadales bacterium
ATCTGGCCGCATCTGGATTGTCGACCCGATCGATGGCACGGTGAGCTTTATGGCAGGTCGCCCGATATTCGGCACGCTAATCGCGCTAGTTGAAGATGGCTGGCCGGTACTGGGCGTCATCGACCAATGCATCAGCGGCGAACGCTGGTTGGGTGCCGCAGGCCAAGAAACGACGCTGAATGGCAAGCCGGCCCGCACGCGGCACTGTCCGTCACTCGGCGACGCGGTCCTCGCCAGCACCGGTCCGCAATATTTTGATGATCACAGCGCCGAACATTTCATGGCACTGGCCGCCAGGACCGCGCACAAGCGGATGGTCTGGGGCGGCGATTGCTACAATTACGGCCTGCTTGCCGCCGGACATATCGATGTCGTGGTTGAAAGCGGCCTAAAGCTGCACGATTTTGCTGCGCTTGTGCCTGTTGTCGAAGGCGCAGGCGGCATGATGTGTGACTGGAATGGTGAGCCGCTGCGCGCCGCATCGGAAGGTCGCGTCATAGCGCTGGGCGATCCTGCGCGTCTGGACGATGTGCTGGGGGCACTCACTTGTCGTCATTGAATGAAGCCGGCAAATATCGTTTTATTCGCCCGGCGCCCGCGCTGCGCCGCTATATTACGGCATATTATTTCTTCGAGCTCGACGCGCCGGACGGCCACGAAAGGGAAGATGTGCTTCACCCCGAATGGGCGAGTGCACGCTTCCTGCTGGAAGGCAGCGTCGATGCAAGCATTGTTCCGCATCCGCCAACGACCGTGCCATTGGCCAGCATTACAGGCCCCACGCTTCGCGCTTGCTGTATTCGTTTCGGGAAAGCGAAAATGGCTGGTATCGGCCTTTTGCCATTGGGCTGGCATCATTTTATCGGTATCGATGCAAGCAAACGTGCCAATCAGGTCTTCGATGTTGCGCGTGAACCGGCATTTTCGTTATTTGATGAAATTTGGCACCGCATCGGTACGTTGCGAGATGCCGAGAAGATTGCGACGGAGTTTGACACATTGCTGTTGGCCGCTCTCGATCCACCTGACGCGCGAGAGGAAGAAATCGAAGCTTTTCACATGGCGCTAACTAACCCTGACATGGCAAATGTGGCGCAACTTGCTGAAACTTTGGATATGGCCTCCCAGCGCATTGAACGGTTGTCGCGGCGGGTCTTCGGCTTTCCGCCAAAGCGGCTGCTCCGGCGGCAACGCTTCTTGCGCAGCCTGGGCGTTCGTCTGCTTGACCCCGAACTGCGGTGGACCAGCGCGATGGACACGCAATATTACGATCAGGCGCATTTCACCCGCGATTTTTACGACTTCATGGGTATGTCGCCGCGCGTTTACCTCGCCATGCCGCGTCCCATTAGTCGGGCGGCAGTCCGCGCTCGTGCAGACGCACTAGGGCAACCCTTGCAAGTACTGCAACGACCGCAGCGCAACGAAGGGCCGTGAAGCCGCCTTTCGGCTTGCATTTGCCACGAATCCGGCTAAAGGCCGTCGCTTCCGAATAAGCAGGCTGGCCAAAAGGGCTGCCATGTCGGCTTGATACGGACTTCCAAAGGAGACCAAAATGCCCAAGCTAAAGACCAAAAGCGGTGTGAAGAAGCGATTCAAGATCACCGCAACCGGCAAGATCAAACATGGCGTCGTTGGAAAACGGCACCGTCTGAGCAGCCATAACGCCAAATATATCCGCCAGAACCGTGGCACCAGCGTGATTTCTGCGCCTGATGCCAGGACAATCAAAAAATGGGCGCCCTACGGTTTGTAAAGACCTGCTGCGACATTTCAGACATTTCTAAAAGGATATAAGATATGGCACGCGTTAAACGGGGTGTTACCACCCACGCCAAACACAAACGGATATTGGAGCAGGCGAAAGGCTTTTATGGCCGCCGCAAAAATACCATCCGCATTGCACGTCAAGCTGTTGAAAAGGCTGGCCAATATGCGTATCGCGACCGTAAGGTTAACAAGCGTAATTTCCGCGCACTGTGGATTCAGCGTATCAACGCCGCCGTCCGCGCCGAGGGAATGACCTACGGCGTGTTCATGCACGGCGTGAAACTGGCGGGGATCGAACTCGACCGCAAAATCATGGCCGATATGGCGATGAATGAAGCGGCGATGTTTAGCACGATCATCGCGCAGTCGAAGGCGGCGCTCGCGAAAGCAGCATAAGCTTCAAACTTCGATATTGCGCAAAAGGGCGTGGGCGGCACTTGCCGTTCGCGCCCTTTTGCTTATGCAGGCGAACGACATGACCGACATTTCCACACTCCAATCCAAAACCCTTGCCGCGATCATTGTGGCGGACAGCATCAATGCACTGGAGGCCGTGCGCGTTGCGGCGCTGGGCAAACAGGGCAATGTGTCCGGTCTGCTTAAAACGCTGGGCGGGATGTCTGCGGAAGAGCGGCAAGTGCAGGGACCGATTATCAATGGCTTGCGGGAAACCGTCACCGCAGCGATTGCTGAAAAGAAAGCAGTATTGGAAACGGCAGTCCTCAACGAGCGCCTCGCCACCGAACGCGTCGATATGACCTTGCCAGCACCTGTCACGCCGCAAGGTTCGGTACATCCCGTCAGCCAAGTGATGGACGAGCTGGCGGAAATCTTCGCCGACATGGGTTTTGCCGTCGCCGAAGGGCCGGAAATTGAAGACCAATGGCATAACTTCACCGCGCTCAACATGCCTGAAACGCATCCGGCGCGGGCGATGCACGACACCTTCTATTTACAAGCGGCGGATGGCAAGGAACCAAAGGTGCTGCGTACGCACACCTCGCCGGTGCAAATCCGCACTATGATGTCGCAGCAACCGCCGATCCGGATCATCGCCCCAGGCCGTGTCTACCGGTCCGACAGCGACGCGACACACACGCCCATGTTCCACCAGATTGAGGGGCTGGTGATCGACAAGGGAATTCATCTCGGCCATCTCAAATGGACATTGGAGACTTTCCTGAAAGCATTTTTCGAACGCGATGATGTGACCATCCGAATGCGTCCGAGCTATTTTCCTTTCACCGAACCATCGGCAGAAATCGACATCGGATACACATTGGTCAACGGCAAACGTGTCGTTGGCGGGTCCGACCACTGGATGGAAGTACTCGGTGCGGGTATGGTCCACCCTAATGTAATCGCAATGTGCGGCCTCGATCCGGACGTCTATCAGGGCTTTGCCTTCGGCACCGGTGTCGACCGGTTGGCGATGCTGAAATACGGCATGGACGATTTGCGCGCCTTCTTCGACGGCGACCTGCGCTGGCTCAAACATTATGGCTTCGGCGCGCTTGATGTGCCTACTTTGAGCGGGGGAGTGGGCGCATGAAGTTCTCGCTGAGCTGGCTCAAGGAGCATCTCGATACTGACGCTGATGCAGGCGCGGTCGCCGACCGGTTGAACCAGATCGGGCTTGAGGTCGAGGGCATCGAAAACCCCGCCGAAAAACTGGCTGTATTCCGCATTGCGAAGGTGCTGAGCGCAGCGCCGCATCCGCAGGCTGATAAGTTGCAAGTCTTGTCCGTCGATGCTGGTGGCGCGCCTTTGCAGGTCGTGTGCGGTGCCCCCAATGCGCGTGCAGGGATGCTCGGTGTATTTGGTCCGGCAGGTGCTGTCGTGCCTTCAAACGGCATGGTGCTGAAGGTCGCAGCGATTCGCGGCGTTGAATCGAACGGCATGATGTGTTCGATTGCCGAGCTTGAACTGGGCGATGACCATGACGGTATTATCGAACTGGCCGCCGATGCTCCGGTGGGGCAGGTTTATGCCGATTGGGCCGGACTCGACGACGCCGTCATCGACGTTTCCATTACCCCCAACCGGCAGGACTGCATGGGCGTGCGCGGCATCGCGCGCGACCTGGCAGCGGCAGGGCTTGGAACGCTCAAGCCACTTGCCGAGGTCTACCGGATGACCACGCTCGCGCCGGTCGACGGACCCGATCAAGCACCGGATGTCCGCACCGACGACGCCGCAGGCTGCCCCGCCTTTTATGCTCAAAGCGTTTCAGGCGTAACCAATGGCGCATCGCCCGAATGGATGGCGAGCAAGCTGAAGGCAATTGGTCAGAAGCCGATTTCGGCGCTCGTCGATATCACCAACTTCATCTCGATTGATCTTGGTAGGCCGTTGCACGTCTATGACAGGGCCAAGCTCTCCGGCCCGCTGGTTGCGCGCAAGGCTAAGAACGGTGAGCAAGTGTTGGCGCTCAACGGCAAGACTTACACGCTCGACGCGAGCATGACCGTGATCGCCGATGAGCGACAAGTGCATGACATCGGCGGCATCATGGGCGGTGAGCATTCGGGCGTTTCCGATACCACCACCGACGTATTGATCGAGTGCGCCTATTTCGACCCCGATCATATCGCGCGCACAGGACAGAGACTGGAGCTAACCAGCGACGCGCGTCAGCGGTTCGAGCGCGGGGTCGACCCGGCCTTCCTCGACGACGGGCTGGCGATCGCAACGAAACTGGTACTCGACCACTGTGGAGGAACTGCGAGTGTGATTATCCGCGCAGGCGAACCGCCAGTTGCGCGGCGCAACATTTCCTATGACACGGGCTATGCCTTGCGGCTGGGCGGCATTGCCATCGCACCAGATACGCAGCGTGATATCCTTGAAAGTCTTGGATTTTCGGTAAGTGCCAATTGGCAAGTGACACCACCCAGCTGGCGGCGTGACGTCGAAGGCAGTGCGGATCTGGTCGAAGAAGTCGTGCGGATGGTCGGGCTGGATCATGTTCCGTCGACCCCGCTCGACCGCGATGATGGCGTTGCAAAAGCGACCGCAACGCCCATGCAAAAGATCGAACGCAAGGTCCGCAGGACGGCCGCAGCGCGCGGTTTGAACGAGGCGATCAACTGGTCGTTTATTCCCGAAGCAGAGGCTGCGGCTTTTGGCGGCGGCTCATGGGTGGTCGCCAACCCGATCAGCGAAGACATGAAGGTCATGCGGCCGTCCCTATTGCCCGGACTGCTTTCGGCGGCGCGGCGTAACATGGATCGCGGTGCATCATCGGTGCGGCTGTTTGAAATCGGC
>JANONL010000067.1:0-9247 GCA_031420815.1 Sphingomonadales bacterium
CACCGCGACAATCGACTCCGATGCGTGCATCGAACAGAATTCGGGGTGTGAGGGGACGCAGTGATAGCATTCAAAAAAATTCTCGATGACCAGCTTCCAATTGGCCGTCGTCGGGTAACTTCCCGCATACGCGATGCGCGCGTCGGCTAGCCCATGATAATCTAGGATAGCCCCGATATCGCCAAAGGTCGCATCGAAATCGACCGGCGTGCCTTCGCTCATATTAATGAAGATCAGGCCGTGGAAGACGCGGATGTGGCAGGCGAAGAGGCTGTTTTCCGACTTGTCGAAATCAGCAGGCATTAGCCGCGCCGAGATCAGCCGGCCATCAAGACCGAAGGTCCATGCGTGATAGGGACAAACGAGACGCGGCGCGTTACCACTTTCCGCCTGACAGATGGTTGAACCGCGATGGCGGCACACGTTGAAGAAGGCGTGCACGCTCTCCGCATTTTCGCGGATGATAATGATTTGTTCGCCGCCGATTTTGAAGACGAAATAATCGCCCTTGTTCGGGATTTTGGAGACATGGCCGGCGAGTATCCACTTCTGGCTGATCACCTGGTCAAAATCGGCCTTGAATACCGCGTCACTGGTGTAGAATTCCTGATCGAAGCTATAGCCCACGCGGGTGTTGGCGGCGAGGCGGCTCATCAAATCGGTTTGTGTCATTAGATTTTGATCCGTGTATTCGCGGGGTCAAACATGGGTTTGACCGAGGCAGCCGCAGGATAGCGGACCCCCGCAATCTCGATTTCGTAATCGTCCACGCCAATTGGCCCGACGACACCACTATCGGCTGCAGTCACATAGCCAAGCCCGCACGCGCCACCGAGAGTGTGTGCATACATGCCCGAGCGGATATAGCCCGCGATCCGGTCACCCTGCCAGATGGGTTCATTGTGATAAAGCATTGGTTCGGGCGATGTGAGCAGAAACTGGACGAGGCGTTGCTTCAGCCCCGCTTCCTTCTGGGCGAGCAAGGCTTCACGCCCGATAAAGCCGCCCGCTTTGTCCATCTTCACCGCAAAGCCAAGGCCTGCTTCGAGCGGCGTGTCTTCGTCTGTGATGTCATGGCCCCAGTGGCGATAGCCCTTTTCCATGCGCAGAGCGTTGAGCGCGTGATAGCCGCAATGTTTCAGGCCAAAAGCAGCGCCCGCCGCGACGATCTCGTCATAAACGCCGGTCATGAATTCGGTAGGGATGTACAACTCCCAACCAAGTTCGCCGACATAGGTAATCCGTGACGCGCGAACGATGGCATAACCCAGCTCGATCTCCTGCGACGTGGCGAACGGGAATGCTTCGTGCGACAGATCATTGGGGCAGATCGACTGGAGCAAATCTCTCGCGCGCGGCCCCATGATCGAGATGACGCCCGTGCCTGATGATACATTGGTGAGCACTGCGTGAGCGTCGTCGGGCGTGTGACGCTTGAGCCAGTTGAAATCTTTGGTTTCCGTCTCGGCACCCGTGACGATCAGATACGCAGTTTGTGAAAGCCGCGTGACGGTGAGGTCGGCCTCGATCCCACCTTTCTCGTTGAGCCACTGGGTATAAACCAGCTTGCCCGGCGCAACATCGACATCGTTGGCGCACACGTGGTTGAGAACGGCACAAGCATCGCGGCCTTCCAGCCGGAATTTCGCAAAGGAGCTTTGGTCGAACAGCCCAACCGCTTCGCGCACAGCCTTGCACTCGGCGGCGTTGGCCTCAAACCAATTCTGGCGGCCATAGCTATATTCATATGTGGGCGTGCTGCCGGGTTTTCCGTACCAGTTTGGCCGTTCCCAACCGAACGCCTCACCGTGGCACGCCCCAGCCGCAACCAACCGATCATAAAGCGCCGATTTGCGCACACCACGCGCGGTTTCATATTGTTTGAACGGGTAATGCGTCGCATAAAGTAGCCCAAGGCTTTCGGTCACCCGTTCACGCAGATATTTGCGGTTGATCTGAAACGGCATGTTGCGGCGGATATCGACGCTCCACAGATCGGCTGGCGGAATGCCGTCACGGATCCAGTCCGCCATCACTTTGCCGACACCGCCCGCCGATTGCAGACCGATGGAGTTGAGGCCCGCAGCGACGAAACAGCCGTTCAGTTCGGCGCTTTCTCCCAGATGATAACGCACATCGGGGGTGAAGCTTTCGGGGCCGCAGAAAAATTTCTGAATGCCTGCTTTTTCAAGCGCAGGTACGCGGCGCATCGCATCCATCAACAACGGTTCAAAATGTTCGAAGCTGCCCGCGATTTCATCAAAGCAGAAATCTTCGGAAATCCCTTCCATGCCCCAGGGCCGCGCGTTGGGTTCGAATGCGCCGACCAGCAATTTGCCCGCGTCATATTTGTAATATCCGCAATAGTCATAGTCGCGCAGCACTGGCAGGGTGTTGTCGATGCCTTCGACGCCTTCGAACAGAACATAATAATGCTCGCAGGCATGCAGCGGGGCGGCAACGCCGATGCTCGCGGCCAAATCGCGCGTCCACATGCCGCCGCTGATGACGACATAATCGGCGTCGATTGATCCTTCAGCGGTATCCACGCCCGTTACGCGCTCGCCATTGTGCCGGATTTTGGTGACTTTGGTGTTTTCGAATATCCGCGCCCCGCCGCTGCGCGCGCCCTTCGCGAGCGCTTGCGTGATATCCACCGCATTGGCATAACCGTCGCTCGGGATATGGATACCGCCGACGACATCATCCACATTGACGATGTTGGCGAGTGCCTTGATTTCTTCGGGGGTCACAACATGAACGGGGAGGTCAAACACCTTGGCCATAGAGGCGCTGCGTTTCAGCTCCTCGAACCGCTCCGCATTGGTCGCCATCGAAATCGAGCCGCACTGGCGGTATCCCGTCGCCTGGCCCGTCTCAGCCTCAAGCCCGCGATACAGCTCGCCGGTATATTTGGCGAGCTTGGTCATGTTTATGCTGGGGCGTAACTGGCCGACCAGCCCGGCGGCATGCCACGTCGTACCGCTGGTCAGCTGCTTGCGCTCAAGCAGGATAACGTCGTCCCAGCCGATCTTGGTCAGATGATAGGCAATCGAGCAGCCGATAACGCCGCCGCCAATGATGACGACTTTCGCCTTTTTGGGCAGTTCAGCCACCGATTAAACCTTCATCTTCGCATTGTCAGGATCATAGGCTGGATGCTCCAGAACTGTCGCCCTTCGCCGTTCTCCTTGTAGATAGAGATCAAACGTTGACCCCGGAGCGGCGTTCTCTATCGGCACACAGGCGAAGAACAGGCTCTTGCCGACGCGGTGGCCGTATCCGCCCGATGTGGTGAGGCCGATGCAACTGTCGCCCACCAGACACGGTTCTGCCCCGCGCACATCGACACCCGCCGCATCTACCTCGCCGTAAACAATGCGGAATCGATCGGGCGCGTCAAGCGTCGCTTGCTTGCCGACAAAATCCTCTTTCTTGAAATTGATGAAGCGCGGCATATCGGCCTCGATCATCGTCAGCTCGTTGGTCAGTTCAGACCCCCAGGCCTTGTAACCCTTTTCCATCCGCATCGTATTGGCCGCGTAAAGCCCGTAATTGACGATGCCGAACTCCTGTCCCGCCTCCCACACCGCGTTATACAACGCGGCGAGGTCTTCCATCGCCGGATGCAGTTCCCAGCCGAGCTCACCCGCATAGGATACCCGCAGCGCGCGCATCTTGATACCGGCAATCGTGATTTCCTGGCCGCTCAACCAACGGAAGCCTTCGTTGCTGAGATCTGCATCGGTGAGCTTTGCCAGTAACGCGCGCGCGCGCGGACCATTTATCACCAGCACTCCCAGATCCATCGTTCGGTTGCCGATGGTGACGTCTTCATCGTGCAATTTGCTCTGAATGAGCAAATCCCAATCGCGCTGCTCGGCAGCAGCAGCAGACAGGCAATAGAAATGACCATCGGCAAAACGCGTCACCGTCATTTCGCCATAAATCCGTCCCTGACGCGACAGCGGGTGGACGAGGCCAATCCCGCCCAGTTTCTTGGGCATCCGGTTGGCACAGATGCGATTGAGGAAAGCCTCTGCATCAGGCCCGGTCACATCATATTTGGCAAAGCCAGACAGATCGAGCACGCCGACGCGCTCTGCAACAGCCTTTACTTCGGCGGCGACCACTTCGAACGTGTTGGTGCGCTGATAGCCGCCCTCTTCGGGTGCGCCATCGAGCGCGAAATATTTCGGCCGCTCCCAGCCATAGGTCTCACCAAACACCGCGCCTGCCGCCTTCAAGGGCTCATAAAGTGGGCTAGTCTTTTGCGGACGACCATCAGGCTCTTCTTCACCTGGCAGCCGCGTTGTGAAGGTCATCCGGTAATCCAGGAACACCTTGTCGCGGCTATAATCTTCGTCGGCAAACGGGCCGTACCGGCGCGGGTCAAATTCGGTCATGTTGATGTCGGCATCGCCGTACACCATCCACTGCGCCAGATATTTGCCCGAACCCCCGCCCTGCGCGATCCCGAACGACGTACCGCAGCAATGCCAGAAGTTCCGCAATCCCGCCGCTGGCCCGAGCAACG
This sequence comes from Sphingomonadales bacterium, assembly GCA_031420815.1. Taxonomy (GTDB): domain Bacteria; phylum Pseudomonadota; class Alphaproteobacteria; order Sphingomonadales; family Sphingomonadaceae; genus Sphingorhabdus_B. Next base: position 4,538 of record JANONL010000067.1, read on the forward strand.
GCCCGCCGTCTGGCGTGTGCGGGATAGCACCGTTGACGATCCGGCGAATGCCTACCTCACCAAAAATCGGCATCCGTTCAATCGCGCGTTCGAGCCATTTAGAGATGCGGTCGAGATCATCGATGAACAGCTCGCTCGTTGACGCCCATTCAGGCTGGCCTTTTGGCGCCCAAGCCTCGGCCAGTCCGGTATTTTCATACACGCCGATCAGCCCGCTTTTCTGCTCCTGCCGGAAATAGCCCGAAACATAGGGGCAGCGCATGACCGGGATTTCTTCGTCGCGCTCCAAAAATGCCGGGATAGGATCGGTGACGATATAATGATGCTCCATGTTCGTCACCGGAATGTCGATGCCCGCCATTTGCGCCACTTGCCGCGCATAGCAGCCGGCAGCATTGACAACGATTTCAGCGCGCACCGTGCCTTGGTCGGTGATTACATCCCATTCGCCGGTTGGTAGTTGTGTCAGGCCCGTTACCAAAGTCTTGCGGACAATCGTCGCGCCCAGTTTCTTAGCGCCGATCGCCATCGCGGTGCACAGGCCGGAGGGATCGGCATGGCCGTCACTCGTCGTATAGGCCCCGGCGATCACGCCGTCTGTGGTCAAAAACGGATTGATACGGCGGATTTCTTCTGGACTGATAATCTCCATGTCGAAGCCGATAATTTTCGACATGCCGTGGATATATTTGAACCAAGCCAACTCGCGCTCGTTGGTCGCCAGCCGGATGCCGCCCGATTTGTGCCAGCTGACATATTGCCCGGTAATTCCCTCCAGCCGAGGATAAAGGTCATTGCTGTAGGCATGGATTTTCGCGAGATTATAGCTACCCGTGATGCTCGGACATTGCCCCGCCGCGTGCCATGTGGAGCCGGACGTCAGCTCATCTTTCTCAATCAGCAGGCAATCGGTCCAGCCAAGTTCAGCGAGATGGTAGAGCAATGAAGCTCCCATGATCCCACCGCCAATAATAACAACACGCGCACTGGTTTGCATCAAAACTTCGTCTCTTCCCCGGGGACCTTGCTGTCCGACATTAAGACGCAATGGCGGTTAAGCACAAATGTGCAATTCGCCACGATTGGTTCAAAAAATTTTATGGTTGATGGATCAGTTCGGCGAAGGCGCTCCCAAAAGCATAACCGCAGGCTTATCTGCAATGCGCAATGCGGGTAATTTGGTTTGCAATACCGTTGGTCATTTTGCTGCCACGGCATCTGGTTTGGCGTTGCGCATTTTGCAGTCGTATCCGACATCATCATCCGCAAAATAATTCACCCAATTAGCCAAATTTTTCAATTGTCGTGAGGTGCCAGCGGCGCTCTAACTTTACCTGTATTCATGGAAATCCTGGTATCTTTGATCGTCAAACCGACGCTTTTATCCCACGATCAAACCATATGGGGATGAACTGGGCATTATAATGAAAATCGGATTTATCGGCCTTGGTAATGTCGGGGGGAAACTGGCGGGAAGCCTGATCCGCAACGGACATAATGTGACCGTTCGCGATCTCGATGAAGCGCTAGTCGCAGAATATGTTGAACGCGGTGCTCAATCTGCTGCCTCTCCGAAAGCGTTGGGCGAAGCTGTCGATCTCATCGTTACCTGCCTGCCGTCGCCCGCCGCAAGTTCGACAGTGGCCGAAGGTGAAGACGGCTTCCTGCAAGTGATGCGTCCGGGTCAAGTCTGGCTGGAGATGAGCACCACTGATTATAGCGAAATAATCCGGTTGGGTGCGTTGGTCGAAGCGCGTGGTGCGATGTTCATGGAATGCCCGGTTTCGGGCGGATGCCATCGCGCTGATACCGGCAACATTGCAATTTTTGCTGGCGGCCCGCGCGCGGCATTCGAATTCGTTTTGCCAGTACTCACCTCCATGGGCCGTCGCATTTTGCACACAGGTGCATTGGGCACCGCATCACAATTGAAGGTGATGACGAACTATCTATGTACCGTGCACCTTGTAGCGCTGGCGGAAGCGCTGACGACATGCAAGGCAATCGGCCTCGACATGAACACGACCTATGAAGCTATCAGGATTTCATCGGGTAACAGCTTTGTGCACGAAACCGAAAGCAAGGTGATCCTGAATGGTAGCCGCGACATCAACTTTACTATGGATCTGGTGAGCAAGGATGTCGGACTGTTCGACAACATTGCCCACGCGGCCAAAGTGCCGGTTGAGCTATCCCCACTCATTGTAAAAATCTTCAAAGAAGGCGAAGCGGCTTACGGCGCACGGGAATTTTCGCCAAATATCATCCGTCGTTATGAAGAACCGCTCGGTATCAAGGTTCTTGGAACCGGTTTTCCGGCTGATATAGTTGACGATGAACCCGAAGAGCTGGGCTATGAAGTGTTCCCGACGCGCTAATTTGCTTCAGCCATACGGCTTTCTTCAACATTCTCAGTCACCCAGTCCATGAACGTGCGGATGCGTAGATTTTCCTTCATATCCTTGCGACAAATAAGCCCCCATGCACCGGGACAGACCGCTTTATGCGCGATGGGTTGGACAAGGCGGTCTGAGGCAAGGTCTTGGTCAACAAAGGGTCCGTTGACGAGCGCAATCCCCTCGCCGTTGAGTGCCATTTCCAGCGCAACGGCAAGTGTATCCACCATCAGGTACGGCACCGAAGGTTCGAACACCGCACCTGCCGAAACGAACCATGTTTCCCAATTCTGCACTTCGGTATAAATGGCGACCAAAGGCTTGGTCATCAAATCCTGCGCGGTCGGCTTCTTGCCCATCGCCAGCGCAACGGCGGGGCTGCATACGGGGAACAACGCATATTCATAAAGCGGCACCCAATGAAATTTGGCTGGGTCCGGCTCGGACTCGCAATAGACCAGCCCGACGTCGGCGTGGACGTCGTCGAACTCCCATTCGACAGCGCAAGTGTTGAGCGTCAGTTTGATTTCGGGATGATCTGCCAAGAATTGCGGAACGCGCTTCGCGAGCCAGCGGATCGAGGCTGTCACATACGTCTGTACGCGCAACGGCTTATCGAGCGCGTTGCGATGGACTTCCTCGACGCCTTCAAGCAGCGATTCAAACGCGGCGCGAACATAGGGGTAAAGCACCTTCCCCTCTTCAGTCGAAACGATATGCCGTCCCTCTTGCACGAACAGCGTGACGCCAAGCGCATCTTCGATGAGCTGGACCTGATGGCTAACTGCGGGGTGGGTGAGGCAAAGCTCATCGGCCGCATCACGAATGCTCTGGTGACGGGTCGCTGCCTCAAAGCCCTTAAGCGCCTTCAGCGGTGGCAATTGTTTAAGATCGATTTTTGGATGCATCGCAGTCCCTCCCCGGATTCACGTCCTCCAGCAAGGCTAGCATATCCAGAAACGACTGGTAAATTAATTTAACGCATCATTTTTGCGTCTTCCAAGACCATCGAAGCGCCCTTTTCGGCGACCATCACGGTCGGTGCGTTGGTGTTGCCCGAGGTAATTGTCGGGAACACCGACGCGTCAATAACCCGCAAACCATCGACGCCGTGAACGCGCAGGCGGGCATCGACAACTGAATTCGCTGGGTCGGTCCCCATCATACAGGTGCTCGTCGGATGATAGACCGTGTCTGCGCGCGCACGAAAATCGGCTAGCAGGGCTTCGTCACCGTCAACGTGGCTGCCGGGAACAATCTCTTGCGTAATTATATCGGCAAGGGGATTGGTGCGCGCGAGTTGGCGCAGCAGGCGATTCCCGGCCAACACATCGTCGATGTCGGACTGCGTCGCCAGATAATTGGGGTGGATGACGGGATGGGCAGAGGGGTCGGCGCACGCCAGATCGATATGCCCCCGACTTGTGGGACGACACGGATTATGCGAAAGCAGAAACGCCGAAAAGGGGTCAGGATTAAGCAGTTTTCGCTCTGAAAGCGGTGTTTTCGTATAGCTGACGGGACTGAAATAAAGCTGCAAATTGGGGTGTGGTTTGGTTGCATCGCTGCGAACAAAGCCACCGCTCTGGTTGACACTCAGCGACAGCGGCCCGGCGCGGTCGACCATATAGCGCAGCGCCGCACGAACCTTGCCTAACAGCGGATGAAGAACATCGTTCAGTGTGGCGGTCCGCACCTTGTAGAAATAGGAAACCGCAATATGGTCCTGCAAATTTTGACCCACCGCCTTTGCATTAACCAGCGGTTCGATACCCACGCTTTTGAGATGATCGGCGTCGCCAATTCCCGATAACATCAACAGTTGCGGAGAGTTGATCGTTCCGCCTGCCAAAATCACTTCGCGCGTAGCCTTAGCCTGCCAGATTTTCCCGCCGCGCTTATATTCAACTCCCACCGCTCGCCGGCCTTCGAGCACGATACGTCTTACAAGAGCGTGGGTCAGGAGCGTCAGCGTCTTGCGTTTGCGCGCCGGATGCAGAAATGCGTTGGCCGTCGACGCGCGCCAGCCCCCGCGTGTGTTGATGTGATAGAAACCCACGCCTTCGGGCTTGCCGCCATTAAAGTCGCTGCTCGCGGGGTAACCAAGCGCCTGCGCGGTTTCGATAAAACTATAGCAGACCGGATGAACATGCCGCGAAATGTCGGTCACATGCTGCGGCCCGCCACGCCCATGATGCGCACTGTGCCAATCAAAATCTTCTGACTTTTTGAAGTAGGGCAGCACGTTGTCCCAGCCCCAACCGGGGTTGCCCAAGGCCTTCCAGTCGTCAAAATCACGCGGCTGCCCGCGTAC
>JANONL010000068.1:0-4199 GCA_031420815.1 Sphingomonadales bacterium
AGTCGCCGACACTGTTATCAGGCAGCGAGCGCGCCAACTGGGCCAAAACGATGGCCAACGCTTGTCCCGCATCACGCTCCTGCAAGGTTTCGCCAACACAGACGATGACGCGTAATCCAGCTTCATGCGCCGCCAATGCCTTGGCGCGAACATCGGCATCATGTTCGTGCTGCGCCACACGGCGTTCGCTATGCCCCACGATAGTCATAACGGCACCGGCATCGGCCAGCATCGCCGCCGACACACAACCGGTATGCGCGCCAGATGCGGCCATATGGCAATCCTGCCCACCAAACGCGAAGCTCGGAACACGTGATGCTGCGCGTTCGATCAACGTCGCGGGCAAGCATATTCCGCTATCGACGCCTTTGTGCGCATCCGCTGCGCCGGATATAAGCCCAAGTTCGGAAAGATCGGCCGACGTGCCGTTCATCTTCCAGTTGCCAACAATCAGTTTGCGCATATGCCATTCCTTCTTTTCAAATCTTTAGCGTCAATGCCCGTGATACCCCTGTCATTGCAAGCGCGCTTCCCTGCTTGATTGCACTGACCTTGCCGCCTAAAGCGACTGCCAACAACCGGCCGTATCCAATCCACAGGACTTTACCGTTCCATGATCACATTCATTCGTTCGCTCATAAACTCGCGCTGGGGAGCGGTCATTGCGCTGGTCTTCATCGCGATGATCGCGCTCGCCTTTGCCTTGGGTGACGTCACAGGATCGAACGCATTTGGCGGTTTGAGCGGCGGCAATGTGGCAAAGGTCGGCGACCGGAACATCAGCCTTGGTGAGTTCAACGACGCGCTCGACAACCGGCTGAAAGCCGAGCGGCAAGACAATCCGACGCTCGATATGACGCAGTTTGTCGAGGGCGGCGGCATGGATTCGACGCTGGAGCAGCTTATCAACCGTTACGCGCTCGCGGTATTCGGGGACAAATACGGCGTTGCGGTCAGCAAGCGGCTGGTTGATTCCGAAATCCGCAAAATTCCCGGCGCGCGCGGCCTAGACGGCAAATTCAGTGCTGAGGCCTTTACCGCCTTCGTCCAGCAAATAGGCCTGAGTGAAAAAATGGTCCGCGACGATCTGACGCAGAACCTGTTTGCCCAACAAATGCTGCCTTCGGCGGCCAGCGGCCCCGGTGCGCCTGACAGCCTGGTTCTGCCTTACGCATCGTTAATGCTCGAAAAACGCAGCGGACAGGTTGCCGCCATTCCGTCATCGGTGTTCATGCCGCAAACCGCGCCTACCGAAGCGGTTTTATTGCAATATTATCGCGCCAATGCCGCCAAGTTCACGATCCCGGAAAAACGCGCGATCAGCTACGCCATGTTCGACAGCGAAATTGTCGCGGCGAAGGCCAAGCCGACCGACGCCGACATCGCGGATTATTACAAGACCAACGCCGTGCAATTCGCGGCATCGGAAACGCGCAACATCAGCCGGATTATTGTCCCGACCGAAGCCGCTGCAAAATCAGTCGCCGACAAGGTTTCAAAAGGTCAGCCGCTCGCCGCAGTAGCGGGTGAATTGGGGCTTGCGGTTACAACCATAAGCGACGCGACCCGCCAGTCGCTTGCTTCGAATGATTCCAAAGCCGTTGCCGATGCGGTGTTCGCCACCGCGCAGGGCCGTGTCGCCGTTCCCGCAAGAGGCAAACTTGGCTGGTATGTCGTGCGCGTCGATGCCGTCCGGCAAAGTGCTGCGCGTCCGCTGATTGCAGTGCGCGGCGAAATCGAAGCGGCGCTGACCAAGACCCGCCGCGAGGAAATGCTTGCCGACCTGACTGCTGAGATCGAGGATGCTCTGGCCGATGGTGGTGCCATTGCGGACGTTGCAAAGACCAATGGATTGCAGGTTGAAACTTCTCCAAAGCTTCTGGCAAACGGCCAGAACACCGCGAACCCGGCCTACAAACCAATCCCCGAGATGCAGGTCATCCTGCCCTCCGCATTCCAGATGGAGAAGGATGGCGAGGCGCAGTTGCTCGAGCTGGTCCCCGGACAACGGTTCGCGATAATCGCGATTGCCGATTTCGAAGAAGCCGCCCCACCACCGCTGGCATCGGTTCGTCCGATCGTCGAACAGCAATGGGCGATGGCCGAAGGTGCCAAAAAAGCGCGTGTGGCCGCCGATCAGGTTCGCAAAGCGGTTGACGACGGGAAAAGCTTGCAAGAGGCGCTGTCCGCGCTCCGCATCAACCTTCCGCCGGTCGAGAGTTTATCCGGTACGCGTGCAGAACTGAGCAAGGAAGGCCAGATATCGCCGCCGCTATCATTGATGTTTGCGATGAAAAAGGGCACGGCAAAGATGCTGCAAGGCCCGCAAAATCGCGGTTGGTTCGTGGTATATCTGAACGAAGTGATCAAAGGCGACGCCAGCGGCAACGCCGAAATGCTAACGTCACGCAAAGCCGAACTGTCCGGTATGTTGCAACAGGAATATGCGGCGCAACTGATTGCCGCTGCGGCGAAAGATGTCGGCGTCGAAAAGAATGCGGACGGCATCGCCGAATTGCGCAACCGTCTGACCAACCGTGACGCCAACTGATAACGTCAAACCGACTCTGATCTGGCGGCGGCGCATTGCCGATACCGAAACGCCGGTATCGGCTGCGCTGAAGCTATTTGAGGCGGAGCGTGGCGATTTCATTCTGGAATCGGTTGAGAGCGGCGAAACGCGTGGTCGACACAGCCTGATTGGCATTGCGCCTGATTTGGTATTTCGCGCGGCTGGCGATGCGGCGGAAGTAAACGCGCACTGGTTGACCGACCGCAGTGCGTTTGCAGCCGAGCCCCTACCCGCATTGGACGCCCTGCGCGCACTTGCCGAACGATGCCGGATGGATGTTCCCGACGAGCTTCCCCCGGCGCTCGCCTGTCTGGTCGGTTATTTTGGGTATGAGACGGTAGGGTTGGTCGAAAAACTCCCGCGCGCGCCGCAATCAGTGCTGGAATTGCCCGATATGCTGTTTGTTCGGCCAACGGTGATATTGGTGTTTGACCGGCTGAAGGACGAAATGTTCCTTGTCGCGCCGGTTTGGGGCGGCGCTGAAGATGCTGGCGGGATAGCAATTGCCAATGAACGACTGGACGAAACAGAGCGCCGGTTGGAGCTACCCGTCACTACTAAAACTGGCGCAGCGACCGACATCGAGGTCAATGCCATCCAGCTTAATCCGGTCCTTGCCGAGGGCCGTTACAGCGAAATGGTCGCGTCGGCCAAAAGCTACATCGAGGCAGGCGATATCTTTCAGGTCGTTCTCGCCCAGCGGTTCACCGCTCCTTTTACGCTGCCCCCAGTGGATTTGTACCGTGCGCTACGTCGGATCAACCCGTCACCATTTCTCTATTTTCTTGATTTACCCGGCTTTGCCATCGTTGGCTCTTCGCCCGAAATATTGGTCCGCGCGCGCGGTGGAGAGGTTACGGTTCGGCCAATCGCGGGCACCCGTCCACGCGGCAAAACCGCTGTCGAAGACGCTGAAAACCGCGCCTCATTGCTCGCCGATCCGAAGGAATGCGCCGAGCATCTGATGCTGCTCGATCTTGGCCGTAATGATGTTGGCAGGGTGGCCAAAGGCGGCAGCGTGACCGTGACCGACAGCTACATGGTCGAATTTTACAGCCATGTCATGCATATCGTCTCCAATGTCGTCGGCGAACTGGCTGATGACAAGGACGCCATCGACGCGCTGTTTGCGGGCTTCCCCGCTGGCACCGTCAGCGGCGCGCCCAAGGTCCGCGCGTGCGAGATCATCGCCGAACTCGAGCCTGAAACGCGCGGCGCTTATGCGGGCGGCGTTGGCTATTTCTCACCTAATGGCGATATGGACAGCTGCATTGTGCTCAGGACTGCGGTGGTCAAAGACGGCGTGATGCACGTGCAGGCGGGTGCGGGTATCGTCGCCGATAGCGACCCGGCCTATGAACAGGCTGAGTGCATGGCAAAAGCAGGTGCGTTAATTGCTGCTGCACGCGAGGCGGTGAAAATCGCCGGAGAGGCGGGATTCGGGCAATGAAAACCAACAACTCGATCCTCGTGATCGACAATTACGACAGCTTCACCTGGAACCTCGTCCATTATCTGATGGAGTTGGGCGCGGAGGTCGAGGTTGTGCGCAACGACGATATGTCGGCGGGGCAAGCTCTGTCTTCGGGGGCGCATGCTTTCCTGATTTCGCCGGGGCCGAAGACGC
>JANONL010000069.1:0-1832 GCA_031420815.1 Sphingomonadales bacterium
TTCGGCCGTGCTACGGGCCTTCATCTGAAGGACAATCTGAAACCCGGTGCGCCGCATAAACCGTTGCCTACGGACGCAGCCGACCTTGCGCTCGCTCGTCTCGATAAATTCCGCAATGCCAAAGGCGGATCGCCAACCGCCGAAATCCGCGTCGATATGCAGCGTACGATGCAGAAACATTGTGCCGTCTTCCGCGACACCGCGTTGTTGGCTGAAGGTGTCGACCTGATGCAAAAGGTCAACAAACGGATGGCCGACGTCGCGATCAGCGACCGCAGCCTGGTCTGGAACACTGACCTGATCGAAACGCTCGAACTCGACAATCTGATGGCGCAAGCCGTCTGCACGATGGAAAGCGCCAACAACCGCAAAGAAAGCCGCGGCGCCCACGCCCACGAAGATTTCCCGAACCGCGACGACGAAAACTGGATGAAGCATACGGCGTCGTGGTTCGAAGGTTGGGGCGGCTCCGGCGGCAAGGTAACCATCGATTACCGCGCTGTGCATGATTATACGCTGACCGATGAGGCTGAGTATATCAAACCGAAGGCGCGGGTTTATTGATGTCTGCTTCGGGCGGCCATGATGGCGATTCATTTCTTCGCGATGTTGTTGTCCCCATAGTCAGAGCTACATTCGTCAAAGCAGGCGAATTCAAATATGAGGGCTTGCTTGGTACGGGCTTTTTGGTTGGCGATGGGAGCAAGCTAATCACTGCGGGTCATGTCGTTTCAGCAGCCGGGACTGAAGTCGGACTGCAAGTTGTGAATGGTGAATGGCGATCCATCGGACTGGTTAATCGCAAATTCCATCCCACACTCGATATTTGTGTATGCGAAACGCAACTTGCAACACCTCAAGGTTCTTGGCTCAATGTCTCCACGGAGCCTCAGCATGCAAGCTGCAACTACCAGCTTTGGGGATATCCCGACGACGTAGTTTACGATCATGGATCTGTAAGCGCGGAAGGCGTAACTTTGCAATGCCCGGATTTGGTGTTTTCGTCAGGTCATATACGTCGGAGATTTACCGGTTATGTTCCTTCTCTAAAAGGGGCGCAATTTTACGAACTGAGCCAAGTTGCTGGTAACGGGTGTTCTGGGGCCCCGGTGATCGCTCATCAAGCGAGAAATTGGGCTGTGATTGGCATTTATGCGGGCGAACGAACTATAATCTCAGCCGAAAAAGCGATCAAGGAAATCAGCTACGCCACTCGGTTGGATGGAGCTGTTGATTGGTTGAAGGAGCAGGGTATTGCAGTCTAATTGGGCAATGAGTAGTCTTACTGAGGTGCTATTGGCTCACAACCACCGCTCAAAATCGCTCGCCACGTGCAGCACACGGACAATCTCAATCCGATCATCGAAAGCCAGATAAAACACCGCATGCCGCCCGCTGTTCATGCGGCGCAACTCTGGAATGGGTTCAAACGACGGGAAACGTAGTGCAAATTTTTGCAGTGATTTGATGTCGCGGCGCAATTTGGCAGAATATTTGGTCGCTTGCGCTTGACCCCATGCGGCACGGGTTTCGCGGGCGACGCGGCGCATATCGACGACCGCCTCCGCGCGGAACTTGATGCGTTTCACTTCTGGCCGAATTCTTCGTCGAACCAGTCATCGATATCGAAACTTTCATCAACCGGACTGGCCAGCCCGACCTCTAAAGCTTCAATCAAGCGCGACTTAAATGCCGAACGCTCCTCGTGAAGCCGCAGTGCATCCCGGATGACTTCGCTGGTCGAGTCAAAATCGCCAGCCTCAACTTGAGAACGGGTATAATCCATCCAGCGTTCGCCAAGCGCGATAGAGGTGTTTTTCTTGACCATGATT
>JANONL010000070.1:0-8847 GCA_031420815.1 Sphingomonadales bacterium
GTGCGAAATACAACATCCGCGTCAATTCGATTGCGCCGGTCGCAGGCACCCGCATGACCGCCGATATCTTCCCCGAAGGCCTGTTCGATCAGTTCACGCCGGAAAATGTTGTTCCCGCTGCGCTGTATCTGGTTAGCGAAGACGCACCCACCAACATGATCATCGGTGCAGGCGGCGGCGGTTATCATGCAGCCTATGTCACCATGACGCCTGGCGTCGCGCTCCGCCAAGACAACCGCAATGTCGAAGGCTTTGCTGCGGCTTGGGACAAGATAATTGATCGCACCGGCGAAATAGTGCCGCAATCGGGTGGTGAACAGTCGCTGGCGGTGATGAAGGCGTTGCAGGCGCTGGGGTGAGTTAGTCTCGCCAGTTCACATTGCCGAAGTGCTTATGTTACTCACACTTTGACGTTGATATATTTTATTATACATTGACGACATTCGATGGGGTATGCCGCGTGATCTATCGGGCATTGAACAGCGCAATTACTGCTGTTTTTTTATCATGTGGATTGACCTGCGCGGTTGCAGGATCAGGAAAGTTCAGTGAAACAACCTTCGGTCCGGCTGATGCCGGGTCTGTTGTCGTTTTCCAGACAAACAGATTTACGCAGGACTCGACAAACGCACCTAGTGTATTGTTTGTCGCTCGTCGGATAATATCCTGCGCCGTCAAGCACCCACCAATTTCATCAACTTCCGCTCGACTGGTGCCAGCACGGGCCCCAAATCGTGTCCGCGTTTCAGTATTGTACCGCCCTCACCAACCAACGCCCACATTCCCTGCTTCATCCGCAGGTCCGGGCGCTTCTCGATCCGGTACTCAGGTCGCTCGGCAGTGCGGCGGAATGCGCTGAACACCGCAGCATCACGGCCCAGATCAATGGCATAATCGCGCCAGTTGCCCGCAGCGACCATCCGGCCATAAAGATTGAGTATCTGGGTTAGCTCTTGCCGGTCAAAGCCGACCTGCCGCAATCGGCTGGGCATCGGGAACGGAGTGATGACCGCGCTCAAGCGCTTTTGCTTCCCTTGGCTGCCTTACGCCGCGTCGGTGTGGCGGCAGCGACCGCGTCGCGTTCCGCCATCAGATCACCAAGCCTCTTGCGCAACGTTTCCACTTCGCACTGCAATATTTCAAGGCTCTGCGTCGCCGGATCGAACAACTCGCGGCACGGGGTGCCGTACGGCATGAAATCCTTGGCATAGGTTTCGGCCTTAACCAGCGTCGAGCGCGCCTTCTGGCCGACCATAGTCGCGCCGGCCGGTACATCGTCGGTAACCACCGCTGCCGCGCCGATGCGCGCGCGTTCGCCGACGGTAATCGGCCCCAATATCTGCGCGCCCGAGCCGACGATGACATTATCCATTATCGTCGGGTGGCGTTTCCCACCCTCGCCGTTGGTCGGGTTGGTACCGCCCAGCGTCACGCACTGGTACATGGTAACATTGTCACCGATGTCAGCCGTCTCGCCAATTACCACAAAGCCGTGGTCGATAAAGAAATTGCTGCCGATTTTTGCGCCGGGATGGATATCGATCCCGGTAAACAGCCGCGCGAAGTGGTTCACGAACCGGGCAATGAAAAACATCTCGCCGCGGTACAACCAATGCGCCACCCGGTGCAAAGCCACTGCTAAAACGCCAGGATACAGCAATATCTCCCAACGCGAACGCGGTGCTGGATCGCGCGCTTTGATCGAGTCGAGATACTCAATGAGTGAGGAAATAAACATATCGGACCCTGCTTTCAGCCCTTGTTGGCTTTGTGCGTTACAACCAAGCTAAGCAATAAGTTACAAGATTTCCAGAGGCAGACGATAGTCAACCCAAAAAATTGCTGCTTAAAATCGCAAAAAACGATTACAGGTGTCCTATATATTTGTAAGGTCGATTTATGAGCACCTATTTACCGACATTGAAGCAGCTGCAATATCTGGTCGCGCTGAAGGAGCATGGCCATTTCGGCAAGGCCGCAGAAGCGACCTTTGTGACCCAATCGACGTTATCAGCGGGTATCCGCGAGCTGGAATCATTGCTTGGCCTGATGCTGGTCGAACGCACCCGCCGCGTTGTGCGCTTTACGCCGCTGGGCAACAAGATTGTTGCCAAAGCACACCGAATATTGCGTGAGGCCGAAGAACTGGCCGAAATGGCGCGGTCGGCAGGGAAACCCTTGGCAGACGATCTGCGGATGAGCGTTATTCCGACCATCGCACCGTTTCTCCTGCCCAAGCTGCTCCCGGCACTGCGCAAACAATATCCCGACCTCAAGCTGTACCTGCGTGAGGAGGCAAGCGCTGCGGCCTGTGAAGCGTTACACCACGGACAGGTTGACTGCGTATTGCTGGCGCTGCCGTTTGCTGCGGGCGACGTCGAAAAAGCACGGCTGTTCGATGATGACCTTTATGTAGCGTTCCCCAAAGACGATCCGCGCGACCTGCCAGACAGTATCAAGCCCGAGCTGATCGACGAGTCGAAACTGCTTCTGCTGGTCGACGGCCACTGCCTGAAAGACCATGCGCTTGCCGCGTGCAACCGCCCGGAACTGCGCGCCTCGGCGACGATGATAGGAACCTCGCTGCATACGCTGGTGCAGATGGTCGATAATGGGTTGGGCCTTACGCTGATCCCGAAAATGGCAGTGACGGCAGGATTGCTCGACGGTACCGACGTCCAGGCGCGGCCACTCAACGCCGAGCGCGCGTCGCGAGAGATCGCACTCATCTGGCGCACCAACAGCCCGCGCCGCGAAGAGTTCGAGATGCTGGCGACCGCGTTACGCGCGCTGAATGACGGCTAGACCTTGTTCCATTTTGATTGGATGAAAGTGGTGGTCTGGTTGTTTGTTTAACCGCGATTTCTTAACCATCAAATGTGCCAATTAACTCGAAATCGCTCTAAGCTTGAGCGCTAGGGCGCGCCGAAACGCGGGCATGCCAATCGGACAGTGCGGAAATATCGTCAGGCATGGGAATGCCGATAAAGGCTGCAAAATCAATCGTGGTCAGCAGCGCGATATCGGCCACCGAATAGTCATCGCCCGCCAGAAATGGCCGCCCTTTCAATACTTCATTAAGCCGCCGCATCGCTGCTAATACCTTTGGTCGGTTGCTCTCGCCAAATTCGGTATATTGCGGCACCACAACCCGCGCCGTGAAAGGGTGTGTGTGCATCCAGACTTGCGAAACCGGGTTCATCAACGTGAACTCGACCCGTCTGATCCACATTTCGATTTCCGCAATCGAAAGAGCATCGGTCCCGAACAGCGGCGGCTCGGGATATAGCGTTTCGTAATATCGGCAGATAGCGATGCTTTCGCCGATCATCCTGCCATCGTCGAGTTCGAGCACCGGCAACTGGCCCGGTGCATATTTAGCCACAAAATCGGCTGATTTATGCTCGCCCGCGATGATCGATAATTGCGTCATCGGAACCTCGATGCCTTTTTCCGCGAGATAGATACGGACACGCCGTGGGTTCGGTGCCGGATTTGCTGCGTCATAAAATATAGTCATCGTTTGCTCCACTTGCTGGCCCGGGCGTCGTCGCTGTCTTTCGCCTCAACCCATTCGGTCGATCCGTCGGTGCGATGTTCTTTTTTCCAGAACGGTGCATCGGTCTTCAACCGGTCAATCAGAAACGCACAGGCCTCCAGCGCGTCAGCCCGGTGGCTGGCTGCGGTACCGACGAGCACGATTACGTCGCCAACCGAAATCTTCCCGACACGGTGAATGAGGACACAGCCGAGCAGCGACCAGCGTGTCAATGCTTCGTTGACGAGCGTATCAAGGCTGGCTTTGGTCATTGCCGGATAATGTTCGAGTTCGATAGCGGTTACGCCACCATCGTCGCGAGCAATGCCGGTAAAGCTCGCCACCGCACCGCCGCCCAATTTAGCCAAAGACGATAGCGCCATTGCGCCATCAAACGGCCCATCATTGACTTCGACGCGGATCATCCGCCAGTCACCGGAGGGAATATTGCCAGTTCGATTGCACCTTCAACCGCAGTCTCTTCCGACACCATCTGTTGATCAAGCGCAAAGCGGAGTTTTGCGCGGTCAGCGAAAGCGGCACGATAACAACCGTCTTGACGCTTCAGCCAGTCCAGACAATCGCCCACCGTCAGGACATGGTCAGGGAGAACGCGGTCCTCGCCATCAATGCCTACCGCTTCGCGCACCCGCGCAAAATATAGTATCCGCATTGGCCTAATCCATGTGCTTTACGCCGACGCGCAAATAGTCCCAACCGGTGATCATCGTCAGCACCGCAGCGGCCCACAATAAAGCAAACGCCGCCGGTTTGAGGATTTCCCATGTTGGAAGCGCGCCAGCCAGAATAATCCCGCCGAACGCGACAAGCTGAAACGTGGTTTTCCATTTGGCCAATTTTGAAACCGGCACCGAAACCTGCAATCCCGCCAGAAATTCGCGCAAGCCCGACACGATGATTTCGCGAAGCAAGATGATAAGCGCAGCAATGGTATGCCAGCCGTCAATATCACGGGTAAATACCAGCATCAGTATAACCGCAGCGATCATGATTTTGTCGGCTATTGGATCAAGAAACTGTCCCAGTTTTGAAACTGTACCCTGAGACCGCGCGAGATAGCCGTCGAAATAATCGGTAATCCCCATCAGGCAGTAAAGCCCAAAGGCAAGCGCGTAGTCGATGCGCAACGGCTGAACGCCCAAATGCTTTACCCCCGGCCACAGCAGAAAAACAAGGATTGGCACCGCAAAGATACGCGACAGGGTCAGGATATTGGGTAAACTAAGCATTCACCGTCGTTAGCGTCATCAGTCCGTAAAATCACGCAGCTATTTCGACATAAACTAAAAGCGCTTTGCCGGGGCAGTGCTGGCCGCTAAGGCACTGTCAACGTCCACGGGGAAGACCAGTTTAGCGATGGCCACATCATTGTCCTTGTTGAAAAAGCGCAATTTTCTGCCGCTTTTCGCCACCCAGTTCCTGAACGCATTCAACGATAATTTCTTCAAAATGACGATGGTTATCATGGTCACCTACCAGATATATTCCGACCCGACACAGGAAGCGAATTTCAACGCGATTGCAGGGGCTCTGTTCATTTTGCCATTTTTCCTGTTTTCGGCGCTGGCCGGGCAGTTGGCCGACACGATCGAAAAAACCCGCGTGATCCGCACCGTGAAGACCGCCGAAATCGCTATCATGCTGTTCGGCGCAGTCGGCATATTCCTCCACATCATCCCGCTGATGCTGGCCGCCCTGTTCGCTATGGGCGTGCATTCGACATTCTTCGGCCCGATCAAATACGCCATATTGCCGCAGCATCTGGAAAGAGATGAGGTACTTGGTGGCACCGGTCTGGTAGAGGCAGGCACCTATCTGGCGATATTGGGCGGCACGATCGCAGGCGGCATTATTCCCGCAGAAATCGCTGCCGTTGGCATTATCGTGGTGGCGGTCATCGGACGCCTGACCGCGCAATATGTACCGCCTGCGCCGCCCGAAAGCGATGCACCGACAGCGAAAATGGACTGGAATATCGTCCGCAGCAGCTGGCGTCTGGTCCGCGATACGATGCACATCCCCCGGCTGTTCCTGGCGATCATGGCAATCAGCTTTT
The DNA here is from genome assembly GCA_031420815.1 of Sphingomonadales bacterium. GTDB lineage: Bacteria > Pseudomonadota > Alphaproteobacteria > Sphingomonadales > Sphingomonadaceae > Sphingorhabdus_B. The sequence continues at coordinate 5,616 of JANONL010000070.1, forward strand.
TCTGGGGCATCGGCGCGGTTTTGGGCTCGATCTTCCCGCCGATGGTCAAAAATTCATTGGGCGGCGACAATACCGTAGCCACCCTGTTCACCGCATTTTTCTCGATCGGTATCGCTATCGGTTCGGTTGCCATCAACCGGTTACTCAAAGGCACAGTGTCGGCAAAATATGCGCCGGTCTCAGTAATCGTGATGGGGTTGTTCGTGCTCGACCTGTGGTGGACGGTCAGTCATTGGGGGCCGGTCGGACCGCAGTTGTTGGATTGGCTGACGTTCCTGAAGCGCGGTTACGGCGAACGTATCATAGTCGATCTGCTTGGTATCGCGATTGCCGGGGGTATGTTTGTCGTGCCGCTTTATGCGTTTCTCACGACTACGGTCGCCAAATCGCAAACGGCGCGCACCATCGCGGCAAATAATATCGTGAATTCGGGCGCGATGGTCATCGGCGCGATCATTTACAGCCTGTTGGTGAGTGCTGGCGTCGGCATTGCCGACACGTTGTTCATGATCGCAGCCGCATGTCTGGTATCGGCATGGATTGCCCAGCGACTTCACAAGGCCTGCGACTAGAGGCCGGACCCTGAGCGTCAGGAAATAAAGCTGGTGATCGCAACAAAAAATGCGCCGAAGCTCAGCACGAACAAATGTGTGTCTTCCTGCTGCCACCAGCGCTTGGGCTTTGGCGCAACCAGCGCCATATCAAGGACAGGCGGTGGCATCATCCGGCGGAATGGGTGCCTTGCGGCTTCGTTGCGACATACGAGTTTTCTTTTCAACATGCCGCGATGTTAACGATTTGTTAGGGATAATGACCAGCGGCAAAAATGGTTAATTTATGCATGATTTGGGACTGTCCCGAATTGTGACATTTGCTAACATGCATTAACCTTAAGAGGCCTACATTTACCGTTGGCAAGCCGTCGAGATTACAAATGCGCGCGGCAATGCCTTTGATACCTTACGGCATTTTGGTAGAGATGACCGAACGGTTGAAGGATTGAGGAGCAAGTTATGCAGATCGCAGGCAAAACGGCGCTGGTCACCGGCGGGACCGACGGCATCGGGCTTGAAATTGCGCGGCAGTTAAAGGCCAAGGGAGCAACCGTGATTGTCTGCGGCCGACGGAAAGAATTGCTCGCATCGGCAACAGCCGAAGGCATGGAAGCGATTGCTGCCGACTTATCAACATCAAATGGCTGTGCCGCGTTTTTAAAGGCGTTTGGTGATCGCTTGGTGGATATCCTGATCAACAACGCAGGTATGAGCGGGAACTTCGGACCGGGGGAGCCGCTGGATTTACTGCTTACTGACCAAGCAATTTTTCTAAATCTCAATGCGCCGTTGCATCTGATCGGAAATTTGTTGCCCGGATTGCTGGCGCGGCCCGAGGCAGCGATTGTTAACGTGACGTCGGGATTAGCAATAGCCCCGCGCGCAGGTGGCCCGGTCTACTGCGCGAGCAAGGCCGGTCTCAGAAGCTTCACCCAGTCACTGCGCCACAATCTGCGCAATACAAATGTGCATGTTATCGAGGCGTTGCCTCCGGTCGTCGACACTGCGATGACCGCTACCCGCCCAGCCAAGAAAATGCCCGCTTCTGAATGCGCGGCGCAGATCATCGATGCAATTGAGAGCAACAAGAAGGAAGCCAATGTCGGCATCGTGAAACTGTTGCAGATGGTCCATTCCATCTCCCCTGCGTTAGCGCGGCGGATAATGATTAACTTTTAACCCCCTTCCCGTTCGCTTCAGGCAAAGCCGAGAGGCCTTGATAGCGTGCGTCGGGATGTCTAGACTACGCTCGGAGCGAACGGATCATATAGGATCCATCAGCACTCAACCACATTTACAGCCAAACCGCCTAAGCTGGTTTCCTTATATTTCGACTTCATATCCTCACCGGTTTGCCGCATCGTTTCGATAACGGCGTCGAGGCTGACGATATGGCCGCCATCGCCTTGCAGCGCGAGATAGGCGGCATTGATCGCCTTGATTGCGCCCATAGTGTTGCGTTCGATGCAAGGGATTTGGACAAGACCACCAATCGGATCGCAGGTAAGTCCAAGATTATGCTCCATGCCGATTTCAGCTGCGTTTTCCACCTGCGCGTTGGTGCCGCCCAAGGCCGCTGCCAGTCCAGCCGCTGCCATTGAGCAAGCAACGCCGACTTCGCCCTGACAGCCCATCTCAGCCGCCGAAATCGACGCATTTGTTTTGTAAAGGAACCCGATTGCGGTTGCCGTCGTCAACAACAAGCGACTGCCCTCCGGCGTCGGGTTGGCGGTGAACACCTCATAATATTTGAGCACGGCGGGAATGACGCCAGCCGCTCCATTCGTGGGCGCAGTCACAACCCGGCCACCGGCGGCGTTTTCCTCGTTTACAGCCAGCGCCCACAGGCTCACCCATTCAAAGACGGTCGACGGATCGCTGCGCGGCCCGCGTGCTATTAATTTCTCGTGTAGGCATTTGGCGCGGCGCTTGACGTTCAGGCCGCCGGGCAGAATACCGTCGTTCGAGCAGCCCCTGACGATACAATCGAGCATCGCAGTGCGCACGGCGTCGATAAACTCGCGGGTTTCGATTTCGCTCCGCCACGCAATTTCGTTGGCCTCGACAATCGCGCCAAAGGTCAGACCGGTGGCGTCGCCGATTTCAAGCAGTTGTTCGCCCGAATGGAACTCCCGCAGCAGTTCGAAATTGTCGCGTTCACCGCCGTCTTCAGCCCGACGAATTGTCCCGCCGCCTATCGAAAAATAGGTGTCTTCATAGGTGCTGCCATCTGCATAGGTTGCGGTGAACCGCATCGCATTGGCGTGGCCGGGCAGGAATTCGCCTTTCCGAAACAACAAATGCTGTGTTTCGACAAAGCCAATCTCGACTTTGCCAGCGAGCATCAATGTGTCAGTCGCCCGGATATTCGCGACTAGCCCACCGATAGCATCGGGGCAAAGTCCCTCCGGCGTATGCCCCAAAAGCCCCAGCAAGATCGCGGTATCCGTTGCATGCCCGTGCCCGGTCAGCGCCAGTGAGCCGAAAAGTTCGCATCCCACCTGCCCGACGTCATGCCGGATCAGCGCGCGTCCGGCAAAATCCCGCGCCGCGCGCATCGGCCCGACGGTATGCGAACTCGATGGTCCGATACCGATGGTAAACAAATCTGTGATGCTGAGCGCTTGGGTCATTGACGCTACGGCCTGTAGCAGGCTGACCGCATATATAACAACCGC
>JANONL010000071.1:0-2545 GCA_031420815.1 Sphingomonadales bacterium
GCCCAGCGAGTAGCTGCCATAATCATAGGTATAGTTGACCAAGCCAGGGCTGCCGAGTGGAACGACGCTTGTCTGCGCCTCGGCTGGCGAAATCGAGCCATTACGGTTGATATCTACCGCAGAAACGCCAACCCGTCCGCCGCCGAGATCAGCCCCGAAAACCCGTCCCTTGGCCTTCCCAAAATCCCACCGGATGCTGCCGTCAACCGACAGTTTTCCGAATTCAAGATTGAGCGAGGCGAACGGCGCGTTGGTGTCATAGCTGACATCATAGACCCGGCGACAGCAATTGCCGAAGAAGGTCGCGCCGTAGCCAACGGTGCCACCGTCAGTGACGGTTGCACCGCCCGCATTACGCACGTCGAGCAATGCCGCTTCCCCGCCGCCGCGCACTTCAAGCAGATGCGAGGTCCAAAGCCATTCGGTATTTATGTCCTGACGTGACTTGTAGAAGCCGACATTGAAGCTGCCAGTGCCTTCGCCCATCGCAAAATCATGCCCGATGCGAAGGTCGTTGGTGATGTTGTCGAGGCTCTTCAGCCGCGTATTGAACAATACGATCCTGGCGACGAGAGCAGTTGGCGAAACCGCAGTTCCAGCGCTTGCACCATTAAAATAGCGAAGCGTTGATCCGGCACCGCCGATACCGGTGGCAACGTTTGCTGCGGTGTCAATTGATCCGGGGAAGGGCGAAACAAATGCGCCCGACACGTCCGAGTAGCGGAAGCGGTTGGTTACATTCCAGCCGTCCGCCACTTCGAACTGAGCTTCAAAGCCGAGCGATTTGACGACGGGGTGCATACCTTCGCGCAGCGAGAAACTATCACGGTTGTTGTCGCCATCAAGTGTCGTCGCAGTCAGGAAATTGCGCGAATGAAGGCTATCGCCGTTGATATCGAAACCGGCGACATTTGTGTAGTTAGGTTTGGAATTGGTGCCCGATACGCGCACCGGATTGGGCAGATAGCCAACCGCCCGGTCATTGAGATATTTGCCGTAGAAGCGGATAAAGCCGCTGTCGAATTTCTTGGTCACATTGATCTTGAACTGACCGCCTTTCAGACCGTCATACCCGATGGCACGCGGACCTTCTCCCTGACGATAGAAGCCACCAAAGTGATACAGCAGGTCATCCGACAATTTGCCGCCATAATCGAAATCGAAGCGATACTCGCCGTAGTCCAGGCCAACCGACGCCTGCATTGCGCCGCCTTCGGTTTCGCCGGTTTTGGAGATCAGGTTGACCACGCCGCCCGGCGAGTTTGACGCAAACGTAGAGGCCGAGCCACCGCGTACTGCCTCAACCCGACCGACGTTGAAATCAGAGCGGAGGAAAATATCGGCATTGCCGAAGGTGATGTCACCGAATTCGAGCAGCGGCAGGCCATCTTCTTGCAACTGAAGGAATTTCGCACCGCCCGACGCCACGGGAAGTCCGCGCACCGCAATATTTGCGTTGCCTTCGCCGCCCGAAGATTCCGAACGGATGCCCGGGATGCTTCGGAGCAGTTCTGCAGCAGATCGGGGGGCGGCGGCGGCGATATCGTCGGCGCCGAGCGAGCTCACGGAGATTGAGCTGTCGAGCCGGTTCTGGCCTTTCGCGACGGCGGTTACGATGATTTCATCGTCGTAAACCTGTTCTTCGGCCGACGCCGTTTCGTCCTGTGCCATTACCGGTGCCGCCACAGCCAGTGCCACACAAATTGCCAGCGCCGAAACGCTGGTGTTTGCGAAAGATACCTTCATATCATCCTCCCCTTAAATCCTAAAAACGGGCGTCGTTTTACACGCGCCTCCGATACTGCTGATAGGCCATTGGAAATCGTTTGCAAGAATTTTTCTGCAAACCTTTGCATGAACTTCTAACTCGGTTGTTTCTGTTGCAAAAAACCAACAGTTTGGGCATCTTCAGCGCAACTTTATAAGCTTTGCGTCAGCCAGTTCCCAACTCTTCACTACGAATGCGCATAACCGCAACAGCAGCGCACACTAACAGCACACCTGCCAACATCAGCGCATTGCGGGCATCGCCGCCTAGCCAAGGCTCATAATAAAACGGGAAAGTCGCGGCATTGAGTAGCATGGGAATAACGATCATCATGTTGAAAATACCCATATAAACACCCGTGCGCTTTGGCGGGATGCAGCTGGCGAGCATGACATAAGGCGTGCCCATAATGCTTCCCCAACAGATACCGACGCCGATTGCAGCCGGAAACAGCCACGACACCTCGGTCATGTGCGGTATAACGAGCATACTGAGGCCGCCAGCAACCAAGGCAACCGCATGCACCTTGCGCGGACTCAGCTTGCGGATCAGCGGCATCATCACCAACGCCGCAACGAACGCCACCGCATTGTAAAACGCTGCCATCGTGCCGTTGGTCAGCACAGCGCTTCTGAAACCGTCGCTAACCGGCTCGCTGGTGTTATATACCGACCGCGCAATCGAATATGTAACATAGGTCCAGTAAATTCCCATAGCGTACCATTGGAACAGCATCATGACGCCAAGCTTGCGCATCGGTGTCGGCATTTCCCGGAT
>JANONL010000072.1:0-2695 GCA_031420815.1 Sphingomonadales bacterium
GGCCTTGTGCTGGTTGACCGTTCGAGCCTCTTCAAAGGTAAGCCGCTGAAGGCGCTTACCGAAGGCAAGAGCAAGACCGGTGGCCGCAACAACAAAGGCCATGTCACCTCGCGTGGCATCGGTGGCGGTCACAAACAGAAATATCGTTTGATCGACTTCAAGCGTCGCAAATGGGATATGGCAGCAACGGTCGAGCGTCTGGAATATGACCCCAACCGTTCGGCGTTCATCGCACTCGTCAAATACGAAGACGGTGAACTGGCCTACATCATCGCGCCGCAGCGTTTGGCCGTTGGCGATCAAATCATCGCTGGCGAAAAAACCGATGTGAAGCCGGGCAATGCCATGCCGCTGTCGCAGATGCCAGTTGGCACAATCTGCCATAATATCGAAATGAAGCCCGGTAAGGGTGGCCAGATTGCCCGTTCGGCAGGCACTTACGTGCAACTCGTTGGTCGCGACGGTGGCCGCGTTATCGTTCGTTTGAACTCGGGCGAACAACGTTACATTCTGGGCACTTGCATGGGCACAGTTGGCGCGGTTTCAAACCCCGACAACTCTAACACCACGCTGGCCAAGGCAGGCCGCAATCGCTGGCGCGGCATTCGCCCGCTGACCCGCGGTGTTGCAAAGAACCCGGTCGATCACCCGCATGGTGGTGGTGAAGGCCGTACCTCGGGTGGCCGTCATCCGGTGACCCCATGGGGTAAGCCAACCAAGGGTGCGCGCACTCGCAGCAACAAGTCGACCGACCGGATGATCATCCGTTCGCGGCACGCCAAGAAGAAGAGGTAACTCATGTCTCGTTCCGTCTGGAAAGGTCCGTTTGTCGACCTCTATCTGCTGAAAAAAGCAGAAACCGCACAAGATGCAAGCAGCCGCGCGCCGATCAAAACCTGGTCGCGTCGTTCAACCATTTTGCCACAATTCGTTGGCCTGACATTCACCGTCTATAATGGCCACAAATTCATTCCCGTTTCGGTGAATGAAGACATGGTCGGCCACAAGCTGGGTGAGTTCGCTCCGACGCGGACGTATCACGGCCACGGCGCAGATAAGAAGGGCAAACGCTAATGGGTAAGCAATCCGCCCCCCGCCGCGTCGGCGACAAGGAAGCTTTGGCTGTCGGCACCACTATCCGTGGTTCGGCTCAAAAACTTGGTCTTGTGGCTGCGTTGATCCGTGGCCGCAAGGTCGAGGACGCGTTGAACATCCTGACTTTCTCGACCAAAGGTATGGCACCTGAAGTACGCAAGGTTTTGGCTTCGGCCATCGCCAATGCTGAAAACAACCACAATCTCGACGTCGATGCATTGTTCGTCCAGGAAGCCAGTGTCGGCAAGGCGCTGACCATGAAGCGCTTCATGGCACGCGGCCGCGGCAAATCCAGCCGTATCGTCAAACCGTTCAGCCGTCTGCGCATCGTTGTGCGCGAACGCGAAGAAGAGGCATAAGTCATGGGTCAAAAATCAAATCCGGTCGGCCTTCGCCTTCAGATCAACCGTACATGGGACAGCCGCTGGTACGCCGAAGGTGCCGAATATGGCCGTATGCTGCTGGAAGACATCAAGATCCGCAAGTTTATCTTTGAAACGCTGCCACAGGCGGCGATCTCAAAGGTAATCATCGAGCGTCCCGCAAAGAATTGCCGGGTGTCGATCTATGCGGCGCGTCCCGGTGTGATCATCGGTAAAAAGGGTGCGGACATCGAAAAGCTGAAAAAGCAGATCGGTAAATTTACCAACGCTGACATCAGCCTCAACATTGTTGAAATTCGGAAACCGGAAGTTGATGCGAAGCTTGTTGCACAAGGTATTGCCGATCAGCTCATCCGCCGCATCGCTTTCCGCCGCGCTATGAAGCGTGCGATGCAGTCTGCGATGCGACTGGGCGCCGAAGGGATCAAGATCACTTGCGGTGGCAGACTCGGCGGGGCAGAAATTGCCCGTGTTGAATCCTATCGCGAGGGCCGTGTGCCTGCGCATACGCTGCGGGCTAACATCGACTATGCTGAAGCCGAAGCGCTGACCGCATATGGCATCATCGGCATCAAATGCTGGATATTCAAAGGCGAAATCCTGGGTCACGATCCGATGGCAACCGACCGGCTGATGATGGAGGCGCAAACCTCCGGCGTCCGTCCGCAGTCCGACCGCCGTTGATAGATAAGGTCAGATAACATGCTGCAACCAAAAAAACATAAGTTCCGCAAACAGTTCAAGGGCCGTATTCACGGTCTTGCCAAGGGCGGTTCGGACTTGAACTTCGGTTCATACGGCTTGAAGGCGCTGGAGCCAGAGCGCATTACTGCACGCCAGATCGAGGCGGCTCGTCGTGCGATTACGCGTCATATCAAACGTCAGGGGCGTTTGTGGATTCGTATCTTCCCCGACGTGCCGGTTACCAAGAAGCCTGCCGAAGTCCGTCAGGGTAAAGGTAAAGGTTCGGTCGAATATTGGGCAGCCAAGGTTAAGCCAGGCCGTATCATGTTCGAACTGGACGGCGTACCCGGCCCGATCGCAGCAGTCGCTTTTCAGCGCGCGGCGATGAAATTGCCAATCAAGACCAAGGTCGTGGCGCGTCTCGGCGACACGTCGCATTTGGGAGCATCATAAGATGAGCAAAACCGAAGACCTGCGCGTCAAGACAGACGACCAGCTTTCGACCCAGTTGGGTGAGCTGAAGCGCGAAGCGT
>JANONL010000073.1:0-2958 GCA_031420815.1 Sphingomonadales bacterium
TCAGCGTGTCGGCATTCCGTTCGGATTTCAGCAACTTCCAGCTGAACACATTCAACGGCACCGTTTTCCTCGTGCAGACAATCAACGGTTGTAGCAATTTGGTCGGTGGCGCCAATGCCGATACCGACCTTAGCTCGGCGACAGGAACCTGTGCAGCGGGCGATGTGGGCTACGGCGTACGGACTCAGGGCGTCGAACTCGAAGCCTCACTTAATCCAGCCCGCAACTTCCGCGTTGCAGCTGGTCTGACCTATGCCCGGACGAAATACCGTGGCGATCTGGTCGGTAACAAGAACGGCATTGCGCTCGATGCGGCGCTACGCAAACTGCCCGGCGACAATCTGTCGAATGCTCCTGAACTGACCGCAACGGGCAGCGTCACCTGGACCCCGGAAATCGGCAGCAGCGGGCTTAGCGGCCTGTTCTACATCGATGGCCGCATGACCAGCGATTACAACACCGGTTCCGACCTGTTCCCGCAAAAGGAACAAGACGGCTTTGCTCTGTTCAACGCGCGTATCGGCTTGCGCGGCCCGGACCAGCAATGGGGTCTCGAATTCTGGGGTCAGAATATCTTCAACAAGCAATATGCGCAGGTCGCGTTCAACTCACCGTTCCAAGCGGGTACGGCATCGGCACCGTTTGTCGATCCACAATATCCGGGTGGCCGCCAGATCTTCTCGCAGTTTCTTGCCGAACCGCGGACCTATGGCATCACATTGCGCGGCAGCTTCTGAGCTCCGCCATCAAGGCAAAAGAAAAGGGCCTCGCGTTGCGGGGCCCTTTTTTATTGGCTGGGTGGGTAAGGTTTAACTGCCGAACCCAACGCCCAAAAACCCCGGCATCGGTCCATTCCAGCCGTCATCGCCAGGCTCGTCGTTCGCCTTTTGCTTGGCCGCAGGCTTCTCAACCACTGGTTTACTCTCAACCGGAGTGCGTTGCGGTTCCGGTTTTTCTACCTTTGGCGCCTCTGCCTTGGAAGCACGCGTGCGTTTTTCCGGAGCACGCTCCTCGCGCGCAGCTTTTTCGGAAGTAGGCTTTTCGGAAATCGGCTTTTTTGCAACTGCCTTTTCAGGCACTGTCGCTTCGGTTTTGCCGAGCCGTTCGATCTTGTTCCCGATCAGCTTCTCGATGCTCTCGATAGCCTCTTCGTCGGCTTTGGTAACAAACGTGAATGCCTTGCCCTTGGCACCTGCCCTGCCTGTGCGACCGATGCGGTGAACATAGTCATCCGGGTGCCACGGCGAGTCGAAGTTGAACACATGGCTGACGCCTTTGACGTCCAGCCCGCGCGCGGCAACATCAGACGCAACCAGCAGGTTTATTGCGCCGGATTTGAACGCCTCCAACTCTCTGGTGCGGGTTGCCTGATCGATATCGCCGTGAATCTCGCCCGAGCGAAACCCATATTGCTGCAAGCTCTTATTGAGTTCGCGCACCGTCGTTTTGCGATTGCAGAAAATAATCGCAGTGCCGACATTCTCACTGCGGATCAGGTCGCGCAACACTTCACGCTTCTTTGTCGGCGCGACATTGACCAGAAACTGCTCGATATTGATATTCGCCGACGCCGGACGCGCCACTTCGATGCTTTTCGGGTTGGTCAGGAACTTGTCCGCCAGCTTCTTGATCGGCGGCGGCATCGTGGCCGAAAACAGCAATGTCTGCCGGTTGGCGGGCAATTTGGTGCAAATGGTTTCGATATCGGGGATGAAACCCATGTCGAGCATCCGGTCGGCCTCGTCGATCACCAGCAATTCACAGCCATTGAGCAAAATCTTGCCGCGCTCGAACAGGTCCATCAACCGGCCCGGCGTCGCGATCAGAACATCGACGCCTTTTTCCAGCGCTTTGACCTGGTCGCCCATCTGCACACCGCCGATCAACAGCGCCATCGATAGTTTGTGATATTTGCCGTATTTCTCGAAATTCTCGGCGACCTGCGCGGCCAGTTCGCGCGTCGGTTCAAGGATAAGGCTCCGCGGCATCCGGGCACGGGCGCGCGAACCAGCAAGGATATCGATCATTGGCAGCACGAAGCTCGCAGTCTTGCCAGTGCCGGTTTGCGCAATGCCGATGATGTCGCGCATCATCAGGACAGAGGGGATCGCTTGCTCCTGAATAGGAGTCGGCACATCATAGCCAGCCTCGGTTACGGCTCGCAGTAATTCATCAGACAGGCCAATATCGGCAAAACGCATGAGTATTTTCCGGAAAAATTAGTGCGCAAGGCGTTTCGCTGGACGATACCCTTGCTCGCGGGCGCTTTGACGCCGTCGGGGGTAAATGTCAAGGAAATTGGCGGATTGTAGCCATCAGGGTCAGGACCTGGCTTATTGCGGGACCAGCAACCGGAACTTATCGACCTCACATTTCGCACCGGTGCGCGCGTGCAGCAAGTCACGGTCGATACACAGCTTCCCGTCCACCGGCCGCTCCATATAAGCACCAGCGTAAAATTCCCGCGCAAGACAGCCGTCACCGAGATAGGCGCGGATCATTTCACCATCACGGGTTACCAGCTCCAAGCTGTCTTTAGGGCCAGGCCGCGACCCCACCAGCCTGTCCATCATCAGGCATTTACCGACCTTTTCTTCCTTGTAGCGTGTTGGCGACAGTTTGGCGCTGTTCCGGCTGCCCAGCCCTACAGGCGATACCGTTTGGCGTGGAACACGAATGATAACACGCTGCTGCACCCTGACCTGAAACGACGTGTCGTCGAATGTGATGATTGGAGCAAATAATTCACCGGCGCTGCGTAAATCAATTTGTCCCCACGCGCTGTGCGAGAGTGTCGTGAATCCGACCGCTATTAACAATAGGCCCAAGGCTGCGCGCAAGAATCGATCCGGTGATAAGTTGATGTTTGCAAGGCTTTAGCTGATAGGGTTGAACGGGGCATTAATTGAATGCCAAACCGATCATGTCAACACTCTGGATTTTGCCGTGTCCGATACC
>JANONL010000074.1:0-13409 GCA_031420815.1 Sphingomonadales bacterium
TAAATTTTACCCCCATGTTGCAGCGGACGCAAGGGATCGGTGTTCGCCCCGCCATATATTCGTCGGCAAAATGGTCGATAACTGATTCGCGGAACTGGCTTTCATGGTCGAACACATAATGCGCGATGCCAAGCTTGTCGGCGACGGCACGCGCGTCGCGGATGTCCTGTCCGGCACAACAGGCCCCGGCGCGTTTAACCGCGCTACCGTGGTCGTAAAGCTGCAGCGTTACGCCAATAGTTTCGGCACCGGAGCGGGCAGCCAGTGCTGCAACCACAGACGAATCAACGCCACCCGACATCGCAACCACGATTCGTTTGCCCGATAAATTAGGCCCCAGTTGGAAATCTGTATTAAAAATATCTTCGACCATTTCGCCTGCCCCATAGCGGCGAACGCACCGGAACGCCAGTTTTGCGTCGCGCTTTCTCGATTTGGAACAAAGCCGCCCGCCAAATGATAACCGGCATTAACCTCGCCTAACATCGTCTGAACTTGACTTTTACCCCATGTTATAAGGTGCACGCCTAGAGCAAGCCCATGGAAATGAACTTCCCCCACCCTGCATCGCGTCAAGCTGCGGCCAACAACTGCGAAGACCATAAGGTCATGCTTGCGACCGCAATAGCCCGTCAGACAAACAGCCGGACGGCTCGCGCTATGGCGGTCGCGGGCCGTAGTTCGACAGATACGGCTGATACAAAAAACGACATGGTGGAGCAACTCATCCATTATTTCGGATCGGATGATCACGGCGAAAAATCACCATCTGGTGCATTTTGGACGGCGAATGACAGCCAAACGACGGACGAACAAAATACTGAACCGGGCGTTTACCAAAACGCTTCAACGAATATCAAAGCCCATGACTTAAATGATGGCGCGACTGGGGAACAGTCCAACCACGCGGGGCATGGAGCATCGAGGATCTTATGTTAGAAAACCAGAAAATCCGTCCGGCACAAGTGATCGGCCCCTTGGGCGAACCTTTGACGTTGTCCAGTCTGCCGCCTGCGGGCACAACCCGCTGGGTCGTCCGCCGTAAGGCAGAGGTTGTGGCGGCAGTTAACGGCGGCCTGCTCAGTATCAACGACGTTTGCGAACGCTATGACCTGACGCTCGAAGAATTTGCGTCGTGGCAGCGCGCGGTCGACCGTTCCGGCATGCCCGGGCTGCGGGTTACCCGCATTCAGCACTACCGCGACCTATACGAGCGCCAGCAGAAATACTGAGCCTTCGCATAGCTCGATTTACCAGACCCCCTCGGTGAAAACCGTAGGGGGTTTTGTACGATTGCATCACAAATTCGCCTGCTAAAAAATTGATATTTGGAACTTCCGTTCTTTCCAGCTATTCTGCCGCTACGTCCAAAAACCAAACAGGGCGCGTTGTTAAGGAGGAACAATCATGGGTTGGATTATTGCAATTATAGTGGGCGGCATCGCCGGTTGGCTTGCCAGCAAGGTAATGAACCGCGATGCATCAATGGGTATAATGTGGAATGTAATTGCGGGCTGCGTTGGCTCAGTCGTCGGTAATCTGATCGCCAACCGGTTTGGCTGGGTTGGCAGTGTGCAGGAATTCTCGATAAATGGATTGATCATCGCGTTTGTTGGTGCGGTAATCGTGCTGGCTATACTGAACCTCGTCCAGCGCGGGCGCGTTCGTTAACTTACGCAGAAAAGCTATTAAAGGGGGCCGCGCGGTTGTTTCGCGCGGCCTTTTTCATGCGCAACGTCCACGAATGACGTCGTTTGTCGAACAGAATTGACGCCCGTCTGTATTGTGCGCTTCACAAAGCTTCGATAATCTAGGAACGGCGTCGAATTGCCACTGACCGGTATCGCGGCTTGCCCTTGGTGATGTATTTAGCTAATACAGTTCGATAACGCACGACGGTAAATATGCCTGATGCGGATTTGACCCCGGCGAATTTGGAATACGATTATGAACTACGAAACCTCTATAGGCACGACCTTGAACGGCGAATTGTTGGACAGCGAAGGCCAATCGTCCGCGCGCCGTCGGCGCTGGATCATCATCGCGGTGATTGCAGCTGTGCTGATAATCGGTGCAATTGTGGCGATGACCATGATGGGCGGCGGTGAAGACACTGCCGCAGCCGAGGCAGCTAAAGAAGGCCAAGCGCAAACGGTAACGGTTGTAGCGCCTGGCCGCGAAACCGTGGTTCGTGCGATCAACGCGACTGGCACGCTTGCGGCGCGACGGGATGTTCCTGTCGGTGTAGTCGGTGAAGGCGGTCAGGTGACACAGGTTTATGTCGATGCAGGGAGTTGGGTCAAACAGGGTCAGGTACTCGCCAGCATCGACCGCTCGGTTCAATCGCAACAGGCGATTGCCCTGGAAGCCCAGATAGGAGTCGCGCGGGCGGATTTGCAACTAGCCCAAAATGAACTCGACCGCGCGCTGCAGTTGGTTGATCGCGGTTTCATATCGAAAGCCGACGTCGACCGCAAAACCGCAACCCGTGACAGCGCGCGAGCTCGCGTAAATGTCGCAAACGCGCAGTTGAATGAAACGCGTGCGCGTAACGCCCGCCTCGATATCCGTGCACCGACGGCCGGCTACGTTCTTGAGCGTAATGTTCAGGTCGGCCAGACCGTCAGCGCTGGCAGTGGTGTACTTTTCCGCTTGGCCAAAGACGGTCAGATGGAGTTACAGGCACAATTGGGCGAGGCCGACCTCGCGTCTGTATCGGAAGGCGTTTCAGCCACGATTACTCCGGTCGGCGACACGCGACAGTTTAATGGCCACATCTGGCAGGTTTCGCCGGTCATCAACCCGCAAACCCGGCAAGGGATTGCCCGCATTGCATTGCCGTTCGACCGCGCACTTCGCCCCGGCGGCTTTGCCAGCGTCGAGATCAAGGCAGGTGCAGTCACGGCGCCGATTTTGCCCGAGTCTGCGGTTCAGAATGACCGCGGCGGAAGCTTTGTTTACATCGTTGGCAAGGACAACAAAGTTGTCCGCCGCACAGTAAAAGTCGGCTCGGTTACTGCAAATGGCTTGACCATCATCGAGGGGCTGAACGGAACCGAGCGGGTTGTACTGTTCGCTGGCGGTTTCCTCAATCCGGGCGAAACGGTCAATCCGAAGCTGCAGAAGAAATAGTCTTGGCGTTTCTGGCTGGCGATCCTCCGGCAGACGCAACCAACTGGGAATGATGTCATGAACTTCCGCAATATCTCTGCATGGTCGACCCGCAATCCGGTGGTATCCATTGTGTTGTTCGTGGCGCTTACACTGGCAGGGGTTATGAGCTTCAGGTCGATGGACGTTCAAGACAATCCCGATATCGAATTTCCTGTGGTGGTTGCGACCATTGTGCAGCCGGGCGCGGCACCGACCGAAATCGAAACGCAGATCACACAAAAAATGGAATCGGCAGTTCGCAGCATCAGCGGCGTTCGCTCAATCAGCTCGACCGCTAACGAAGGCTCGACAACCACGGTGGTCGAATTCGAGATCGGCGAGGACATCAATCAGGCGGTCAACGAAGTCAAGAACGCCATTGACCAGATCCGCAGTGACTTGCCGGATGGCATACTTGAACCGCAGATCAGCAAGGAAACGACGTCAAGCGAGCCGATTGCGTATTATGCGGTGCGCTCGTCCGACATGACGCTGGAACAGCTTAGCTGGTTCGTTGACGACACCGTTTCCAAGCGATTGCTTTCCATTCAGGGCATGGCCTCGGTTGGGCGCAATGGCGGCGTTGACCGCGAAATTCGTGTCATTCTCGACCCGGCAAAAATGCAATCGATGGGGGTTACAGCAAGCCAGATCAACGCAGTACTTCGGCAGGTAAACATCAACGCTGCTGGCGGTCGGGCCGAAATTGCAGGCTCGCGCCAATCGGTGCGAGTGCTCGGCAATGCTGACGACGCATATGCGTTGTCGCAAAGCCAGATTTCGATGGGTAATGGCCGCAGCATCAAGCTGACCGACGTGGCCAAGGTCGAAGATAGCTTCGGCGAACAGCGCTCGATTGCAAAGGTAAATGGTAAGCAGGTCGTGACATTCGGCATGTCACGCGCCAAGGGGGCATCCGATGTCACCGTTTACGACGAAGCCGTCAAAAAAATGGAAGAGATCAAAAAGGAAAATCCTACCGTAGAGTTCATTCAGCTGTTCAACAGCGTTACTTACACAAAGGGTCAGTATAAAAGCTCTATGGCGGCGATGATCGAAGGCGCGTTGCTGGCGATTGTCGTGGTTTTCCTGTTCTTGCGTGATTGGCGCGCGACGGTAATTTCGGCGATTGCCATTCCGCTGTCTGCAATCCCAACCTTCTGGTTCATGGATTTGATGGGCTTCACGCTCAATTCTCTGTCTTTGTTGGCGCTGGGCTTGGTCGCAGGTGTGCTGGTTGATGACGCTATCGTCGAGATAGAGAATATAGTTCGGCATATGCGAATGGGTAAATCCGCTTATCAGGCGTCGATTGATGCCGCCGATGAAATCGGATTAGCGGTTGTCGCGACCACATTCTCGATTGTTGCCGTGTTCCTGCCCGTCGGTTTGATGCCAGGAGTTTCCGGACAGTTCTTCAAGAACTTCGGCCTGACCGTCGTTGTTTCGGTTCTGGTCAGTCTCGCGGTTGCACGCATGATTACGCCGATGGTAGCGGCATATTTCCTGAAAGCGCATGGTGTCGCTGAACATGGCGAAAGCCGCTGGATGGATGTCTATATGAAAATTCTGCGCTGGTCGCTCGGCCACCGGCGTTGGATGATGGGCATCGGCGTGGCAGCGCTTGGTCTTACCGGGTTCATGTTCACCGCCATCCCGATGCAGTTTTTTCCCACCGTTAACGTCGACTTCAGCCGCGTTTCAATCGAAATGGTACCCGGCACGACGCTGACGCGCACTGAACAGGTTTCCGACCAGGTGGTGGCGATCATCAACAAGGAACCAGAGGTCAAAACCGCGCTACAAAGCATCCGCGAAGGCAACGGCCGAATCTTCATAACGTTGAAGGAAGACCGCACGCGGAGCAGCCTTGAATTCGAAAAGGCACTGGCCCCACAATTACAACAGATCGCCGATGCACGGGTCAATTTCCAATCGCAAGGCGGAGGCGGAGGCGGCACCGGCCGTGAAGTGTCAGTGATGTTGTCCGGTTCGAACCCGGAGGTGTTGGGCGATACAGCGGCCAAACTGGTCGAGCAGATGAAGGGCCTGAAAGAGGTCAAGGCACCACGGATTGCCGCCGATATGCAACGCCCTGAACTGATAATCAAGCCGCGGCTCGAACTAGCGGCACAACTCGGTGTCACCACATCTGCGCTGAGCCAGACCATCCGGATTGCGACGCAGGGCGATATCGACCAGAACAGCGCCAAATTCTCGCTGTCTGACCGGCAAATCCCGATCCGCGTTATGTTACCGCAGAGTTCGCGTACCGACCTTTCGACGATCAGGAACCTGCCGGTGCCGACATCGAGCGGCGGGGCTGTGCCATTGGGCCGCGTTGCCGAAATCACTTTCGGTTCGGGTCCGACGACCATCCAGCGTTACAATCAAAACCGCCGGACATTCGTTGGTGCCGACTTGGGTGATGGTGTCGTCAAAAGCGATGCGACTGAAGCGGTCAATGCTCTGCCGATCATGAAAAATCTGCCGACCGGCGTTTCCAACGCGCCATTTGGCGAGGACGAATGGCAACAGGAAATGATAGCGAGCTTTGGCATAGCGTTACTTTCGGGTATTCTGCTGGTGTTTGCGGTGCTTGTGCTGCTTTATCGGCGGTTCATGTCGCCGTTGGTCAATATGGGTTCGTTGCTGCTAGCGCCGCTTGGAGGGCTTTTAGCGCTGATGATAATCGGCCAGCCGATCTCCATGCCGGTGTTCATTGGCATATTGATGCTGTTTGGTATCGTCGCCAAAAACTCGATCCTGCTGGTCGACTTTGCCATCGAGGAAATGGAACGCGGCGTGCCCAAGTTCCAAGCAATTATGGAAGCAGGCCACAAGCGCGCACAGCCAATCGTCATGACGACCGTTGCAATGACCGCTGGCATGGTGCCGACTGCAATTTCGCTTTCGGGCGACGGTGCATGGCGCGCGCCGATGGGTACCGTTGTAATCGGCGGGTTGATTGTGTCCACGTTGCTCACGTTGCTCATTGTGCCAGCAGGTTTTAGTCTCGCCGATGGTCTGGAAAAACGAGTCGGGCCATGGCTACGTCGCAATTTGCTGACTTACCGTACCGACGGAGACGATGCGCTCGATGCAAGTGAAGCCGCCGCCAAGGATGCGAAAAAGAAACGTCCACCCGCGTCCACCTCCGGCGGCTTGCAGCCTGCCGAGTAAATTTAGCTTCGCAATGCTTGGCAGAACCGCTTGCCTTGCGCTAATGCCACGCTTGTGAAGTCGATAGGCAAACTGGGGCAAACCGAAAAAGCTCGATATGCGGAGCGTGACGCCGAACTGCGCCAGATGCGGATTATTGCCACCGGGCTGTTGTTCGGCATGGTGGTTTTGTTCGTCATCGGAAACCATCTCGAAACAACTCTGAAAGGCCATTGGGGCTTCCTGCGCGCCTTTGCAGAGGCCGGCATGGTCGGCGGGCTTGCCGACTGGTTTGCGGTCACTGCATTGTTCCGCCATCCACTTGGTATCCCTATACCGCACACCGCGATCATCCCACGCAACAAGGAGCGTATTGGGCGGACGCTGGCAAATTTCCTGCGCGGCAATTTTCTGACCAGCAAAGTCGTAGCGCGCCGTGTTCAGCGAATGGACGTGGCGGGCGCAATGGGCAGGTTTCTTGCAAATCCGGCTGGAGGTGAAGGCAGGATGCGGATGGGCGCATCGCGATTGATGGGCGATGTTGTGGCCGCACTCGACGACGAGCGGCTGGGCAATGTTGCGAAGGGTGCATTACGCGGCCAGCTTGAAAAGCTCGATATAGCACCGTTGCTCGGCCAGATGTTGACCGCGATGATGAAAGAACGGCGGCATATGGATGTGCTCGACGGCGTCATCAAATGGGCTGCGGCGACGCTGGAAGCCAATGAAGACATCATCCGCGAAATGGTCGAGGAACGCGCGGGAACTATCATGCGCTGGACCGGTCTCGATGACCGTTTGGCAAATGCGATCCTGAGCGGTTTGCACAAATTGCTAGCCGAAATGGCGGCTGACCCTGACCACCCACTTCGAGCTAAGGGCGAGGAAGGACTTGCCGCGCTAGCCGATGGGCTGCGGCACGACAAAAAGTTGCAGGCCAAGGTCACGCACTGGAAAGGCGAACTGCTCGCTAACCCGGCAATCGGCAAATGGATCGATGGCCTGTGGCAACAGGGGCGTCAGGGCCTGCTAAAGGCCGCACGCAACCCCGACGCGGCGATGGCCGGGAAATTCGGCGAGGCGCTCATTCAACTGGGCGCGAGCTTGCAAGATGATAACAAGCTCAAGGGCCAGATTAACCGCTTTGCCCGCCGAGCGATTGTCGGCACAACCGAGAATTACGGCGACAATATCGTAGCGTTGGTCTCCGACACCATCACCAATTGGGACGCATCCACCATAACCGACCGCGTCGAAAATGCGGTCGGCAGCGACCTGCAATTCATCCGCATCAACGGCACGCTCGTCGGCGGACTGGCGGGAATAGTCATCCATACGATAGGGTTGTGGATATAGAACGTCGGCTGAAACTCTACTTCGACGGCGGCTGTCGACCCAATCCAGGCCAAATGGAAACTGCCGTTGTGGTGCGCGGGACGACTTACCTGCGTCCCGACTGCGGCCGAGGCAGCAATAATGATGCCGAATGGCTGGCGTTAATCCATGCAGCGGAAGTTGCACTATTGATCGGCGCGCGCAATGTTGTGATGATGGGCGATTCCGCTTTGGTCGTGCTTCAGGCGAACGGCGCGAACAAGTGTCGGCATCCCGGCTTGCGCATTTACCGGGACACATTCCTGAAGCTGAGATCTGAGTTTACCAGTATTGCCGTCAGACGAATTAGCCGGTCGCAAAATCTGGCAGGAATTGCGCTGACCAAAATGCGGTGGCAAATTAGCCAAGCGCTTTAATCATGTCATCCACGGCAACAAACTTTTCTCTTGGCGCGCCGTCCCGCGCTCTCGCGATTTCGGCTTCTTCGATCTTTTTCCAGTCGCTATATTTGACGACCTGCACGCCGCGCTGATCCAGCAGTACATCCAGACCAGCCCGTCCCTCGCGGGCCGTACCTTTGCCGATGTCCTCTGCGATCCGGTCGACAATCGCATAGCCGTCGGGCCGGTTCGTGCCGATGGTTCCCGACGGCCCTCGCCGCGCCCAGCCGACACAGTACAAGCCGGGAAGTATGCGCCCTTCGTCGCTGGCAAAGCGCCCGCGACCATGCTCATAAGGCACGCCTTCGATGGGTGGGGTCTGGTATCCGATGCAGCTGATGACCATCGAGCATTCGAGCGCATAGATCTCACCCGTGCCGATACCCCGCATCTGGTCGTCGAGAGCAGTGCGTTCGATGACGATGCGTTCGACCTTGTTATCGCCTTCGACAGCCACCGGAGCAGCAAAGAAATCGAAATTGATGCTGATCGGTTTATCGGCACGAAAGCTTTCCGGAACCGCCGCAAACTCGCGCAGATGCTTGACCGACTTACGCATCCCGGGCTCAAGCAACGCGTCAGCGCCTTCGTCGGGCAAATCGCCGCGCTCGACACGCGGGCTGGCGCGTTCCAGATGGCCCAGCTCGCCCAATTCCTTTGGCGTCATCGCAATCTGGTGCGGCCCCCGGCGGCCCAATATCGTTATCTCCTCGGTGCCCGCATGATCCAGTGCATCAAGCGCATGCCCGACAATGTCAGAACCGCCGAACTCCGTGCGCGTCTTGGCAAGGATGCGCGCGACATCAAGCGCAACATTACCGTTGCCGATAACAACGACGTGTTTACCGCCCAGCGGCGGCGCGAGGTCGGCAAAATCGGGATGGCCGTTGTACCAGCCAACAAATGCAGCGCTTCCCAATACGCCGGGCAAATTGCCGCCGGGGATATCCAGCTTGCGGTCGTTCGGTGCGCCGGTTGCCAGCACAACCGCGTCATACAATCTCGTCAGTTCATCGATACTAATGTCTTTGCCGACACTTACATTACCAACGAACCGCACATTATCGGACAAGGCAACTTTCTCATAACGGTTCGATACGGCCTTGATCGACTGGTGATCGGGTGCGACGCCAAAGCGGATCAGGCCGAAGGGTACCGGCAACCGGTCGATGATGTCGATCCGCACATCGTCGCCGAACTTTTTCTGCGCGGCCTCCGCGGTGTAGTAACCCGCAGGTCCAGACCCGATTATTGCGATTTGCCGCATTTGGCTCTCCCCTGTCTCTTCACTCACCGATTCCGGATGCTAACGCCTTCGCGGCGAAAAGGAAGCCGGGAGTTTCGGTCCGAATTGGATGATGAAAAACGCAGGTTTTCGGCGGGAACAATATTTGCGGTGCAGGCCTTATCCATATTGGAGACAACTCGGCTTGCGACCGCCAGGTTGGCCGCGAAAGATGGCTTTCCAGACCGCATTTCGCGGTCAGCGAAAGGAAATCATCATGCACCAGATCAAGAGAACCACAGGCGATGTGGTTGCTGCCGACACGCAAGCATCTGTTTCTGCCATCGATTACGCTGTCCTCAGTCAAGCCCGATTGACCGCCAGCCTTGTCGAAGCGGCAAAAGATTCGCAGTTGGCAGCGGCATCGACGCAAAAATTGCTTCAATCCATGACCAACGGGATGAACGTGCTCGTCGCCAGCCGCGCAGAATTGGTCACCGCCGTCCGCGAAATCAACATGATCCAGTTACGCAGCAATCTGAAAGCAACGTCATTCGGTTGCCCGGACGGAGGGCCAATCAAAGGTTCTGATTATGACGCCCCGGTTAGAGCCGACGCTGACTTGACCGAAGGCTGAGGAATTTGGCGGGAAGCGCACGATACCGTCGGCGCTTCCCGCTATTCCGGTGGCGACAGAAGCCGGCTGCCCCTAAGCAGCCTTCCGTCTGGCTTCGATTGGCCGTTCCAAAAACTCGCGGATCGCGGCGATGCTTTCATCGACATGGCTCAGCATAAACAAATGACCCCCATTCTCGATTTCGAGCAGCTCGCTGTTCGGAATCAGCTTCTTCAGGAACTTGCCATTGGCAATCGGCACGATTTGGTCATCGCCGCCCATCATGATCAGCGTTTCTTTCTTCATGAACGGCAGGAACGGCGCGCTAGTCCAGCCGAGCATGGCGATCAGCTGATAGAAATAGCCGGTTTTAGACGGCGGGGTGATACGCCCGATATGGCCTTCCTTGCCCGAAGTCGCGCCGCCGTAGAGCGTCTTGAAATGCTTCGACATGAAATCAGGGTCGATATAACGGCGCGGGTCCGCCATTTTGACGAGTGCCTTGGGATTACCTGGAACCATCAACATACCTGCGCTGGTCGCGGCGAGTATCAACCGATTGGTGCGCGCACCGTTCTGCAAAGCAAATTGCTGCGCCATTGCCCCGCCCCAGCTGACGCCCATGACGTCGACAACGGGCATCTCGAACCTATCGAGCAATAACGCCGCGATCCGCGCCATCAGTATTGCGTTATAAGGCACCACCGGATCGGGCGAGCCGCCCACGCCGGGCATGTCAAAGGTTATGAAGTCGCGCTCGGCGAGCAACTCAGCCATCGGCGCCATAGCCTCGATATTCGCACCAATGCCGTTAAAGAACAGCAAAGGCAAATGCATGCCCGCATCCTTCTTATCAGCCATCCACCGCGCCACCCGCAAAGTGCGGCCATCGACGGTTTCCATGGAAAATACTGGCGCGCGGCCCTTGGTCATGCGTGTTTCCTCGCCCGTTTTTGGGTCGCTGAGGGTGGTTTAACCGAACGGTTAGATGGTGCAAGAACAAATCCCTCTCGCATCAAGGGGGAGCGACAGGCGGGACAAGCCCGGTGACGTACCAGCAGCGTCGCTGGTTTCGCCGACGGAGCTGGAAAGTCACACTAAGGTCTCACTTGAAACGCATGGCTGATATGTTTGCTGTGGTTACTTTAGTTGCGATGCTTCACTTCCCGGAAGCCGATGGTAGAGATCAACGAATTCAAAGAACGAGCTATAGAATCTCAAAACAAATCCTACATTGCAAGTAACTTTCTCGTAACAATGACATCTTGCAATAGGTAGCACGTGGTGCTACCTCAACCTATGTCCGAACTGACCCGTCCACGCGTTTTCAAATCGGCATGGTTTGCAAAAGCGGCGCGGAAGGCAAAAATTTCGGATAAGGAATTGTGTAAGGCCATCGCACAAGTGATGGCAGGACAAGCTGACGATCTGGGCGGCGGTGTTTACAAGAAGCGGCTGTCGAATAACCAGTATCGCTCGATCATCTTGGCGCGTGCGGGAAATTTTTGGATTTACGAGTTCCTGTTTGCGAAGCAGAACAAAGCAAATCTTGAAAACTTTGAATTGAGGAGTTTTCGCAAACTGGCCAAAGTTTATCAGGCGATGTCGGACGAAGGTATGGCGCTTGAAATTGGTGATGGAAGTTTAGTTGAGATTTGCGTGGGGCAGTTGGAGTAAAAGCGATGGGTTCACCAAAATATAAAAGCGATGCGATGGAAGCAATCCATTCATCTGCACAGGCGTTGTTCCGTCATGGCATAATCGACAAGACCACGATGCGTGAATTCGATAAGGACTGCCTTGCCCCACTTCCGGTGCTTTCTGCGAAGGACGTGAAGCGACTGCGAGAGGCAAACAAGGTGAGCCAACCGGTCTTCGCGCGCTATCTTGGCACCAGCGAGTCAACGATCGAAAAATGGGAAAGCGGTGCAAAACGGCCAAGCGGCATGGCTTTGAAACTGCTCGCAATTGTGGAGAAGCATGGGTTGCAGGTTTTGACCTGAATAACGACATTCTGGCAATGTGCCGCAGAATTCCGTCTTAGGTAAATGTGAATGACCGTGTTATTTTGAACGTGCTTCTATTACGAGCGCGATTAGCCGATCACGCTGCATTTGCTTAACACGTAACATCAAACGATCCAGATCAGCCCACGTTCCACCAATGTCTTGCAACCGATATGCTTCATCGTCACGGACCGCCTGCTCCTTAGCCGCACATTTACCGAAGGAAGCCGAAGCAATATCCGGCGCAGACTCTTTGCTTACCGTCGCATACTGGGCAGCAGCCTGATCGAGGCATTTACTCCAGTCCAGTGCGGCGCGACCTAGTCCGGCCTGGATAAGCAGCATGGTAATGATCATAATTTAAGCCACCTTTACAGCAGGCGCACCGCGCAACGGGCCTTCGGCGCTCAAATCCTCGTCCACATCAGGCCAGTGAATACCAAAACCTCCACCACATTTCTTCCAATTCAGGCGCTGTTCGACCGTAGCGTTTGCCAAACGAGAGTACCATACGAGTGGCACTGAGATAGTTCGGCCATCCATCAGATAGGCATTCAAGCTAGCTCGTCAAACCGCACATCGAGAACGCGCTCATTAGTTAATTTCAGTGACATGAAGCACGATATTTCCAGAAGGGAAATTCTCAGTAAACTGCACTCCGCTGGCTCTATGAGACACCGCATCTACGTCAAAAATTCGGACACCATATTCATCGTCAGGCCAAGGCACGGTAATCTCCTCCCCTGCTCGCGGAGAGACTGCAAAATTGAACGTTCCGACGATCGACCGATCATCGCTCAATAAAACAAGTGCTTCTACTGCCATGCGCTCACTCCAAAACATACAACCCCGGCGCGGCCTCCATCGCCGGATACGCCTTGCTCCCCAGCACCGCCGGTGCCGCGACCTCTTTGCCCGAGCGAGCGTGGAGCCATTCCATCCAGAAGGGCCACCAGCTTCCAACGACTTCTTCGGTACCCTTCATCCACTCCTTCACGTCAGCAGGGGTTTTGCCCTTTGCGTGTTTCCAGTATTTCGCCTTCGGATTTCCCGGAGGATTCAGGATCGCCTGCATATGACCCGCCTGGCTCAGGACGAATTCGACATTCTTGCTCCCAAATAGCTGCGTCGAGCGATAGCAGGCCTGCCACGGTGTGATATGATCGGTAGTGCCGCCTAAAATGAACATGTCGCCGGTGACTTTGGTCAGGTCGAGCGTATGGCCTGCGACCTCAAATGTCCCCGGCGCGGCATAGGCATTGGCCTCAAACAGCTCAAGGAAATCGCCCATCAAGGTTGAAGACAGGTTAGTCGCGTCGGCGTTCCAGAAGAGGATGTCAAACGCGGGCGGATCGTCGCCCATCAAATAGTTGTTGATGACATAGTTCCAGATCAGATCATTGGGTCGCAACCACGCGAAACCGCGCGCGAGACTGCTCCCCTCAATTACGCCCTTCTTCGCCGCGCGCTGC
>JANONL010000075.1:0-8450 GCA_031420815.1 Sphingomonadales bacterium
CTCAGCATAGAGGCCACCGAAGACGCCGAACTGGTGATGATCGACAGCGCGTAACCGCCCAAGTCCGTTCGTGTAGAGCGCAGTCGAGTCACCAAAAAACCAGGCAAAACCGACACGTTTCTAGACTTCGCGCGACACGAACGGCTAAGGGTGTGCGTGATATGGCCTACGACCTGCCCGAAGATTTGCTCGAAGAAACTTTCTTGGCCTCCACCGGGCCGGGCGGGCAGAATGTCAACAAGGTCGCGACCGCGTGCCAGTTGCGGGTGGACGTCTTCGCTTTGGGGCTGGAGCCTTATGCATTTCGGCAATTGAAGGTATTGGCGGGCAGCAAGATGACGATCGGCGGCGAGCTGATCGTCACCGCCCGCAACCACCGGACGCGTGAGGCCAACCGTGCAGAGGCACGCGCGCGCATTGTTGGTTTGATCGACCGCGCCCATATCCGCCAAGCCCGACGGATCGCCACCAAACCAAGCAAAAATGCGAAGGCCAAACGCGTCGATGCCAAAAAGGGGCGGGCGACGGTCAAGAAAAACCGTGGCAGGGTGAGTTTGGATTGATGACTTCAAACAACACCCCGTCGTCACCCTCGCGAATGCGGGGGGCCGTTTTTTTGAGAATTCAAAGTGGGATTCCCGCCTTCGCGGGAACGACGTGATATTTTTACAGCAATGAAATGAGCTATCCAAATGTACGAATTCAATGTCGATGCCGCCGCGCCGAAGTTTCAGCTTTATCGTGAACTTGTCCGTTCGGCCGACGCACTGACCACTGGCGAACCCGATGCCGTTGCCAATATGGCCAATATCAGCGCGTTGTTGTGGCAATTTCTGCCAGACGTAAACTGGGCCGGTTTTTACCGCGTTATCGGGGACGAGTTGGTGCTCGGACCCTTCCAGGGCAAGGCCGCGTGTATCCGGATCAGCCTTGGCGAGGGCGTTTGCGGCGCTGCAGCGGCCAGCGGGGAAACCCAGCTGGTGGCCGACGTCCACGCATTTCCCGGTCATATCGCCTGTGACGCCAACAGCGTTTCGGAACTGGTGGTGCCGGTGATACGTGGAGGCCGAGTGATTGCGGTGATCGACCTTGATAGTCCATCTGCGATGCGCTTCGACGCGGATGATGCGGCGGGAATCGAAGCGCTGGCAGCATTGCTTTCAAACCGCATCTGACCAAAGTGCCTCATTTTGGAACAAGGCGTTGAACGACCACGCAATTTACATCCGCACAATTGGCTTATCTCGTAGAAAAATGTTAAGGACTTCTTAACCACTTGCCCCTGCGCAAACAGCGGCTGGCGATGCTTAGGGAGCGATTAACCATGAAGACCGTCCTATTTTCAGGCCTTGCAGCGACCGGGCTACTTTTGGCCAGCACCGGCGCGGGCGCAAGCGACTCGTGGTCGTCGGGCAGCCAAGCAAGTGCATCAAAATCGATGAGCCTTGTTGCCAATGGACGCAAAGGCGGTGGCGGGATGCCGAATATGGGACCGGGCATGGGAATGCCGAAGCCAGGCATGCCCCCGATGATGCACGGTCCTAAGCCCGGTATGCCAAATATGGGCGGCCCTCGTCCCAGTGTGCCGCCGATGGTTCATGGTCCGCGTCCGGGTATGCACGGAATTCCGCGCAACGACGTTTACCGCCGTCCCTTCCGCGGCTTCGTAATGCCGCGGTACTGGGCCCAACCCAGCTTCTATATTCCAAACTATACCATTTACGGCCTGACCGCGCCGTCACGTGGTTATAACTGGTCACGTTATTATGATGATGCTGTGTTGCTAGACCAGCGCGGGTACGTGCAAGACTATCGTTCAGGCGTAAACTGGAACGCTGGGTATTCGGGCGAAGGCGCATATTACGACCAGCCCGATTACGGCCCGTCAATGCGCCCCGACGCGCAGGCTTATGATTGGGGCGATAATGGCAATGTTGCCTTCGCCGCACCCGATGGTTCAAGCTACAGCTATGACGGCGAATGGAACGGCGAATTTGTCGACCCGCAGGGCCGCGTGTTCGAAGGCGAATGGGAAGGCACTGTAACCCGCCATGACGGCGTGGCTGGCCCCGGCTATCCTGCGCCCGCGCAACGGCACGCTGGCGCTCCGTATCCGGGCGACGTCACTTACGGCTCGGGAGACGAGCGTCGCTACAACTCAGCCTATGGTTCGGGTGATGAGCGCGGCTATTCCGACGATACCGATAATTATGCCGTCCCTCGCGGATATGAAAATTATGAGCGTTGCCTGAAAAGCAACGGCCTGAAAGGTGGCGCTATCGGCGCGATCCTTGGCGGCGTAGCCGGTAACCGCATTGCCGGTCGCGGCGACCGTTTGGGCGGAACGTTGCTGGGTGCAGGGCTCGGCGGCGTTGCCGGTGCTGTGATCGAAAAAGCTACTACCAAGTGCAAGCAGTATGGACCACGTTACGAGGAACATGGACGTGCGCCCTATCCGTCGCAGGGTTATTACCCACCGCAATCTCAAGGCTGGTACGGCGGGTATTATTACTATCCGCAGGCACCTATGGTCACCGTAACAGTGGTTCCCGGCGCGTCGCACACGACCACGACGGTGACCGAGGAAGTCTATTACGAAACCGCGCATGTCAAACGACCGCGTCCAATCGTGCGTAAATGGAAGCCGAAACCAAAACCGCGCTGCGGCTGCCGTTGATGTTGTTGTACCTCAAAATCGAGAAACCCCGCCAATGGCGGGGTTTTTTTTCGGGCGAACATCAAAGACTGAAAGCTAAAGGCACCCAAGCTACGCTGGAGCGAGGGCCTTTTACACGGTGGC
This sequence comes from Sphingomonadales bacterium, assembly GCA_031420815.1. Lineage (GTDB taxonomy): Bacteria > Pseudomonadota > Alphaproteobacteria > Sphingomonadales > Sphingomonadaceae > Sphingorhabdus_B. The sequence goes on from JANONL010000075.1 coordinate 2,801, forward strand.
GCGCACAGGCTCGAACCGCTCCCAGCCATCCGGCCCCAGCCGTTCCATCGGGCGGTAGCGAACTTTATACTGCATTCGCGCGGCACCCTCTACCCAGTAACCGAGATACACATATGGCAGCCCTGCCGCCTTTGCGCGCATGATGTGGTCCATGATGATGAAGTTGCCGAGACCCGGACGCCCTTCGACCTCTGCATCGTAAAAGCTGTAGATCATCGACAGACCGTCCCCCTGCTGGTCGGTCAGGCACGCGCCGACGAGTTCACCCAGTCGGCCAAAACGACCCGGCGTCCGGTATTCGACAACATGGCTGCGGACCGGCGATTGTTCGACCATGTCGGCATAATCCATGTCATCCATCGTCGCCATGCCGCCAACCGGATGACGCTGCGACAAATAACGGCGGAGCAAATCATATTGTTCACTGGTGGACCAGGGACGGCACGCGCTGACGGCCAGATCGGCATTGCGCTTCAATATTCTGCGCTGCGTGGCGTTGGGTTCGAATTCGTCGGTGAGAACACGCACCGAAACGCAGGATTTGCAATCGATGCAGCTGGGGCGATAAGCCACATTTTGGCTTCGCCGGAAACCGATGCGGCCCAAAGCGTCGTTCAACTCATCGGCATGCGGGCCGTTCAATTCGGTAAAAACCTTGCGCTCGGTCTTGCCCGGCAAATACGGACAAGGGCCTGGATTGGTAACAAAGAACCGGGGAAACCGGACTGGTGCGCTCATCGATAATCCGTCCCGCAGACCCAAGGTTGGTGATTATTATTTGCCTGTTATGCACCCCAAAAATGAAGCTGAAAAGAGTATTTACCACGAATTCGATCAGCGACTGGCAACGTAGAGTTCGGACCCTAGTTCAACTCCACTCGTTCAACCTGATATCCGGCCTCCCGCATGCCATCGACCAATCCCTGCAACTGCGCCGCGTCGCGTGCTTCGCATTCGATGTCGGTTATCAAGCCCTTGGCGGGCAGCGTCGTAAAAATCCGCTGATGATAGATTTCGATGATGTTGATGTTATGCTCGTTGAACAGCCGCATGACTTTGAACAGCGCGCCGGGACGATCTTGCAATGTGATCCGCAAACGCGCCAGCCTGCCCGACCGCGCCAGATCACGCAGCAGCACATTGGCGAGCAGCCGGGTGTCGATGTTGCCGCCGCACAACACGATGCCGATGTTCTTGCCCGCGAAATATTCAGGGTTGGCCATGACAGCGGCCAGACCAGCGGCACCTGCACCCTCGACCACCGTCTTTTCAATTTGCAACAGCAAGCTGACCGCACTCTCAAGCCGCGCTTCGTTCACCAGCTGGATATCGTCGACCAACCCGCGAATAACTTCTGACGTGAACGCACCCGGCACCTTGACCGCGATCCCCTCGGCCAGCGTGTCGCCCTCGCACGCCATTTGCTTGCCGTATAACAGCGCATACATCGACGGATAAAGTTCGGCTTGCACTCCGACTAGGCCGATATCAGGGTTTAACCCGCGTGCGGCGGTACCCATGCCCGACAGCAAACCGCCGCCGCCGATCGGCACTACCAACATGTCGAGCGACGGAATGCTCTCCAGCATTTCCAATGCCACAGTGCCCTGCCCCGCCGCGACATCGGGGTCGTCGAACGGGTGGACGAAAGTAAGGCCGCGTTCAATTTCCAGTTCGCGGGCGTGCTTGTACGCGTCGTCGAAGCTCTCCCCGAACAGCACTACCTTGCCGCCGACGCTTTCGGTCTGCATGACCTTCACTGTTGGCGTTGGCACCGGCATAACGATGGTCACCGGCACGCCAAGCCGGGTTCCGTGATAGCTTAGCCCTTGTGCATGGTTGCCGGCGGAAGCGGCGATGACGCCACGCTGGCGCTGCTCTTCGGTCAAAAGCAGCAACGCATTCAATGCACCGCGCTCTTTATAAGCAGCGGTAAATTGCAGGTTTTCAAACTTCAGGTAAATGTTGGCACCGGTCAGCGCCGACAGCGTCTGGCTGTGCAGCGTCGGGGTGGCGACGATAGAATCGCGGATGCGGGCATGGGCGGCACGGACATGATCGAGGGTTAGCAGGTCGGACATAGATTGCGGCCCTAACGCATCTGGCGCTTAGTGAAAACAAACATTAAGAGCCGATCATGACTAGAATTGCTTTCATTGGTTTGGGCGTCATGGGTGGTCCCATCGCACGTCATCTATCCACCGCCGGTCACGATATGACGGTCTTCAACCGGTCGCGTGGCAAAGCCGAGCTTTGGATTTCCGAACATGGAGGAACATTGGCGACCTCGCCTGCCGAGGCCGCCAAGGACGCCGAGGTCGTTATCAGCTGTGTTGGTACCGACGATGATCTGGCCGGGGTAACGCTGGGGCGCGACGGCGCATTCGCTGCGATGGCCAAGAGTGCGCTTTATATCGACCACACCACGGTTTCGGCACGAATTGCCCGGCAGTTGGGTGTCGAGGCCAAATCACGCGGGCTGTTGGTGGTCGATGCACCGCTGACCGGCGGCCAGGTGGGTGCGGAAAACGGTACTCTAGCGATCATGTGCGGCGGTAGCGAGGCGTCTTTAGCGGCCGCGCGCCCGGTCATGGAACCCTATTCCAAGCGCATCGTTCATGTCGGCGGTCCCGGTACCGGCCAGACAACCAAGATGGTCAACCAGATCGCGTTTGCCGGTATCATCCAGTCATTGTCGGAAGCTTTGCGTTTCGCCCAATCAGCCGAACTGGACGTCGAGCGGGTTTATGAAGCGATTTCCGGAGGGGCGGCACAAAGCTGGCAAATGGACAATCGCTGGGCAACGATGGCCGGGGACAAGTTCGATTTCGGCTTTGCCGTCGACTGGATGCGCAAGGATCTAGGGTTGGCCTTCGACGAGGCGCGGGCGATTGGCGCAACATTGCCGATCACCGCGTTGATCGACCAATTCTATGCCGATGTGCAGCAAATGGGCGGCGGTCGCCTCGATACCAGCTCTGTTGTGAAAAGGTTACCCAAGGGATGAAGAAGTTTTTTGCATTGGCGGTATTGGCGCTCGCCAGCCCTGCGCTGGCCGATGGTCTGGTCGAGAATGTCAATGGCATCACGCTCGACAAAGACGGTAAGGTCATCCGCTTTAATGCCATTCTCATCAGCAAGGACGGCAAGGTCACCGCGCTGTTGACCAAAAAGGACAAATTGCCCAAGCAGCTGGATTTCCGCCACGACGCACGCGGCGCGACGATGCTGCCCGGCCTCATCGATGCGCACGGCCATGTCATGGGGCTGGGTTTCCAGCAGCTGACGCTCGATCTTTCCGCAACCAACAGCCTTGCCGAAGCGCAAGCCGCGATCAAGGCCTATGCCGCAAAACATCCCGACCGCCGATGGGTTGTCGGGCGCGGCTGGAATCAGGAGAAATGGGGGCTGGGCCGGTTTCCGACATCAGCCGATCTGGACGCCGCAGTTAGCGACCGTCCCGTCTGGCTCGAACGCGTCGACGGCCACGCCGGTTGGGCAAATAGCAAGGCAATGGAGATTGCTGGCGTCACCGCCGCATCCAAATCGCCGCCCGGCGGACGCATCGAGCTAACCGGTGGCAAGCCCATCGGCATTTTTGTCGATGCAGCCGGGGAATTGGTGGGCAAATTCGTGCCGGTACCGCGTCCAGCAGAGCGCGATCTGGCACTCGCCGAGGCGCAAAAAAAATTGCTCTCACAGGGCATCACCGCAATTGCCGATATGGGCACGACGATAGAGGATTGGCAAAGCTACCGCCGTGCCGGTGACGACGGCTGGTTGTCGATCAGGATTTTTGGTTACGCCGCTGGCATCGACAACATGGTTGCAATTGCCGGGCCGCGCCCGACGCCGTGGCTCTATGATGACAAGCTCCGCCTAGGTGGCGTAAAGCTTTATCTCGATGGCGCGTTGGGCAGCCGGGGCGCATGGCTCAAAAAGCCCTATGCCGATGCCCCCGGCCAGACCGGTCTGCAATTTCTGGCGAGCGCCGAAATCCGTAACCTGATGGTGCGCGCGTCGATGGATGGTTTCCAGACCGCTATTCACGCCATCGGCGATGCTGCCAATGCCGAGGTGATCGACGCGGTAGAGGAATTGGCCCAAACCTATCCGAAAAACCAGCGCTGGCGTATCGAGCATGTGCAGATTGTCGACCCTGCCGATTTACCGCGGCTCGGGAAAAACGACATCATCTCGTCGATGCAACCTGTGCATCAGACTTCCGACCGGACAATGGCCGAGGCACGGTTGGGACCAGACCGGTTGAAGGGCGCTTATGCTTGGAACTCGGTACTGAAGGCTGGCGGAAAACTGGCCTTTGGTTCCGACGTTCCGGTGGAATCTGCCGACCCGTTCGCTGGTCTTGCCACCGCAATGACGCGCGAGGACGCAAGCGGCCAGCCCTTTGGCGGCTGGCGACCCGAAGAACGCGTGACCCGCGAACAGGCGCTGGCAGGCTTTACCACGGGTGCGGCCTATGCGGCGTTTGCCGAGGACAAGGTGGGATCACTGACCCCCGGCCACCGCGCTGACTTCATATTGATCGACGTCGATCCGTTGCTTTCCTCACCCGGCGAGTTACGCAAGGCAACCGTAAGGGAAACCTGGGTTGGCGGACGGCCAGTTTATAAAATCGGTGGCTCTGCTGACGCGAAAACGGGCGAAACCCGCTAGGTTTCAGCTGCATACGTATGTTGCAATTTTAACGCAGTTTATCGAAAAACTGCGACATTACGTGTCATTTACGTGACCGAAAATATAATCTGCGGTAGCGGAGCCACATATCCATAAAAATCCAGCGGGAGAGTATGATGTCGAAGACCTTTATTATCGCTAGAACCGTGCTTGCACTATCGGCCGCGACTGCGGCGCTTTCGATGCCCTCACTGGCCTTTGCACAGGAAGAGCCGCAGGCTGAAGATACCGCAAACGAAGATGCAGAAATCGTGGTTACCGCGCAGGGCCGCACGCAGCTGCTCTCGGATGTGCCGGTCGCCATTTCGGCTGTAACCGCCGAAACATTACAAAACAGCGGTGCCAATGACATTCGTCAGCTTAACCAGGTTGCGCCGTCGCTTTTGGTGTCTTCAACCGGTTCGGAAGCCAATGGCTCGGCGCGTATTCGCGGTATCGGTACCGTCGGTGACAATCCCGGCCTCGAAAGCTCGGTTCCCGTTTTTATCGACGGCGTTTACCGTTCGCGGTCGGGCATCGGCCTTAATGAACTTGGCGAAATCGAACGTGTCGAAGTGCAGCGCGGGCCACAAGGTACGCTTGGCGGACGTAACTCTTCTGCTGGCCTGATCAGCATCTTCTCAAAGAAGCCAAGCTTCACCTTTGGCGGCAGTGGCGAACTGACATACGGCAATTATGATTTCATGCGCGCGGCATCGAGCATCACGGGACCGATTAGCGAGCAACTCGCGTTCCGCGTCGACGGCGTTTACGTGAAACGCGACGGTTTTTACACTGACGCGCAGAATGGCAGAGACGTTAATAATCGCGATCGTTACTTTCTGCGCGGGCAGCTGCTGTTTGAACCCACCGACGCACTCTCTATCCGACTGATTGCCGATTACACCAAGCGTGCGGAAAGTTGCTGCGCGGCGACATATGTCGATCAGTCCGTCAACGAATTTATCGGAAA
>JANONL010000076.1:0-7160 GCA_031420815.1 Sphingomonadales bacterium
TTCAGCGCATAGTCCACTGCGTCGATGGCACCTTTTTGATCGGCAGAAACAAACCGCAGTCGGGCTATATCGGTCCAGATCACAACATTGCCAGGCGCAAACTTCGCCGCCTCGTCCAGCGAAGCCTGCGCCACCGCCAGATCACCCTTGTCCATCATCACCCGGCCCATGATGCGGCGGGCGTAAGCGCGGTTCGCGTTTGGGATGGCTGGATCGTTCAAGACTGCTGCGGCTTTATCGAGATTACCCTGCATCCACAGCGCCTGCCCCAAAAGATGCGCGACCTGTGCTCGCGGCACACCGACAGCAACCGCACGGTCCAGCGCGGATTGCGCGGTAAGTGGATCGAACAGGTCGAGCGACACTTGCGCCTGTGCGATCAATGCATCCGGCCATTTTGGATCGGCCTTTACCGCGTTCATCAATGCCACGTTGGCCGCACGAAGGTCGTTCTGCTTCAGATAAGCCTGCGCCTTGGCATAGGCTTCTTTCGCATCATCGCCCGGTGCGGCTCGCAGTGCAAAATGGGCGGCGACACCGCCTGTGACGATGATTGCTGCCAGTAAACCCCCGCGCATCCAGATGTTGCGTCGTTTTGCCAATTCAGCTTGCCCTATAATTGCAAATCATATTGCTTGAGCAAATCGTATAGCGTCGGACGGCTAATCCCGAGCAGTTTGGCAGCGCCGGAAATATTGCCCTCGGTACGAGAAATTGCCCGCTTGATTGCCTTGCGGTCGGCAATCTCGCGCGCGGCTTTCAGATTGAGCAGCAGTTCATCGTCATCGTCGCCAAACTCCAGATCGTCTGCCGTTATGAACTTGCCGTCGGTCATGATCACCGCGCGCTTCAGCCGGTTTTCGAGCTCGCGGACATTGCCCGGCCAGTCCCACTGGTCGATCGCGGTCAGCGCGCTGGTCGACAGGCCCTTTATCGACGGGTTCATTTCCTTGGCAAAGCGACTGAGGAAATGTTTGGCCAGCAGCACAGAATCGCCGGTGCGTTCGCTGAGCGAAGGGATGTTGATCGTAACCTCGGCCAGCCGGTAATACAGGTCGTCCCGAAACGTCTGGTCGGCAATCATCTTGTTCAGGTTACGGTGCGTCGCACAGACCACGCGGACATCGACCGGTATGCCCTTGCGCCCGCCGATCCTTTCGATGACGCGTTCCTGCAGAAAACGCAGAAGCTTGACCTGTAATGCTAGTGGGATGTCGCCAACTTCGTCCAGAAACAGAGTGCCGCCATTGGCGATCTCGATCTTGCCCTCGGTCATTTTGACGGCGCCGGTGAATGCACCCTTTTCGTGCCCGAACAGTTCGGATTCGAGAAGGTTTTCCGGGATCGCTCCGCAGTTGATTGCGACAAACGGCTTATTGCGCCGGTCGCTGGCGTTATGCAGGCCGCGCGCCAGCAATTCCTTGCCGGTGCCACTGGCGCCCAACAGCATGACCGAAACGCCGGTATTGGCGACGCGCACGATCGTGCGTGCAACCTTAAGCATTTCGGGCGACGCGGTAATGATCGAGCCAAGCAGCGTCTCGCCACCGGCATCGGGCTGTTGCAACCGTTCGTTTTGCATCTCCAGCGCGCGGACATGGAAGGCGCGACGAACGATTAAATGCAGTTCGTCGATGTCGACAGGTTTCTGGTAGAAATCCCAAGCGCCAGCCGAAATCGCCCGCAGCGCGCTTTCACGCGCACCGTGACCCGACGCGACTATGATCTTGGTGTCGGGCTTCAGCTTCAACATTTCATCGAGCGCAGCGAACCCCTCGCTTACGCCGTCCGGGTCTGGCGGCAGGCCAAGGTCGAGCGTCACCACATCGGGTTCCTCAGAGCGCAGCAGCGTCATGGCTTCTTCGCGCGTCGCTGCGCAATATACTTCGAAATCCTCATATGACCATTTAAGCTGCTTTTGCAGGCCCAGGTCGTCCTCGACGATAAGCAGTTTCTGTTTTGTCTCGGCCATCAGGCTGCCTCTTCCAATTTGGCGATGCCGCCATGTTCATGTGCTGCGGGGAGCAAGAGCGTAAACGTCGTGCCTTTGCCGACCCGGCTATCAACACGTAACTGCCCGCCCATCGAGGCCGCCAGTGCGCGGGCTTCATAAGCACCGATGCCAAAGCCACCCTCTTTCGTCGATTCGAACGGCTTGAAAAGCTGGTTCGACATGAATGCCTCGGTCATGCCGACGCCAGTATCGGTGATGTTGATTGCGATATCGCCGCCTTGCGGTCGGCAGGTGATTTTCACCGGCGATCCATCGGGTGATGCTTCGATCGCATTTTGCACCAGATGACCGATGATCGTTTCAACCCGCGCCGCATCGGCGACGCCCAACATGCCGGGTGCAAGATCGGCGTCGATCGGGTAGATCAGCCGTTTGGCGTGCACCGCGTTCATCACCGCCTCGCCGATGTCGATCGCGACCGGCGGTGCGTGGCGTGCCTTGTTGTGCTGCGATAACCGCGCGAGCAAATCGTTCATTTTGCCAACCGATGATTGCAGCGTTTCGACCATGTCAGCCTGAAAATCCGGCTTGCTCGCATGCTTTTCGGCGTTACGCGCCAATATGCTCAACTGGCTGACCAGGTTTTTGATGTCATGCATGACAAAGGCAAAACGGCGGTTGAACTGTTCGAACTGGCGGCTTTCGGCAAGCGCCTGATGGCTCGATGCCTCGGCCAGATAGCTGGCCAATTGCCGCCCAACGACGCGCAGCATATCGAGGTCTTCCCAATCGAGCGCGCGGGGCATGCGAGGGCGGGCGAGGACGGCCAGCCCGGCCAGCTTGCCGAAATGGACAAGCGGGACGACCGCCCATGCCTGTTCCTCGTCATAAAGCCATTGCGGCACCGCGCGCGGGTCGCAGCGGTTGTCGGTCCCTGACCGTACTTCATCCATCGACAATATGTGCCCGGTCGATTCAAAGAACGGCATCGTTTGCGACGTAACGCAGTGCGCCGGGACATCGGCGGTTGCCCAATTCCACCGCGCCTGCAAGGTCAGCCGACCCTGCTCATCAGGGACCAGCAACAGCCCCGACGGACTTTCAAAGATATCGGCAAGCGACTTCACCACGCGCTCGTAGAATGGTGCCGCCTCTTTCGAAGGAAAACCGATGGTGTCGGCAAAGCGCATCCATTCGGAGCGGTAATCATAGCGGTGCTGGAAGAAGTTTTTGATGATAATGACATTCAGCCACGAGCGGAACCGGCCCGAAGGCAAGACCAGCAAAGCCGTCAGCGACATGCCGAAAATCAGCGTAATTTGGGCCAACCGGACATAGCCGCCGCCGATCAGTTCCATGGCTGTTGCCAGCAAAACCATGCCGATTAAATAAGCCCCGATGGCCAGCAAAGAGACCGACTGGAACGCAACAGACCGCGACAAGCGCAGGCGCCAATTGCTGTTCCGCTTGGCAGCCATCACGAAAATAGGCGCCAGCAATGCGGTCGCAAAACCGCGCGTCGATATCAGCTCGACTGGCAACTCCGATGTCAAGTAAGCGATAGTGTACAGGTTGAGATCGAAGGTCCACATCGCCGCCAGCGCCGCCATCGGCAGGCTGATGCCCCACCGCGCCTCGGGCGCTGAAACCGTGTACAGGTTATGCGCCAGAACCAGCGCGCCCACCGCATAGATCATCCGCAGCAATAATGCTGATTGTAGCGCAATCTGGTTTTCCACGGGGTCATTCAAGGTTGTGAAATTGAACGCGTCGATGACCGGCTGACACAGCAGAACGAGAAACAGCACGACATAAATCATGTTAACCGTGCGCGGCTGCTCCTTGCCCTCGCCGTTGCGCAGCAGGAAGAACATGAAACCCAGCCATGCCAGATTCCGTGCGCTTTCAGCGATTAACGCCTGCAAGCTCGCCGGCCCGGCTATGGTTGCAGCCAAGCCCCATCCCGCAGTCAGCGCCATCGCGATGATCAGGACAACCTGTTGCCGGTTGGTCCAGCCATATTGGTGGACGACCCAGATCGCGAGCGTTGCGTAACCGAACGCAACCGCGATGTGCCCCCAAAAGCTCAGGAAAGACAGCACCGCCTCCATCAGCGCGCACCCTCTGGCCACAGCACGACACGGATGGTCTGCAACAGGATCAATATGTCGAGGAACGGCGTGTAATTTTTGGCGTAATAGAGATCGTATTCGAGCTTGTGGCGCGAATCCTCGATCGACGCGCCATAAGGATAATTGATCTGTGCCCAGCCGGTGATGCCCGGTTTCACCATATGGCGTTCGGCGTAATAGGACAGCTGCTGTTCAAGGTCGGCGACAAATTCCGGGCGTTCGGGGCGCGGACCGACAAAGCTCATTTCACCTTTCAGCACGTTCCACGTTTGCGGCAGTTCGTCGATCCGCACCTTACGGATGAACTTGCCGATCACCGTAATCCGTGGATCGTCCTTCTCCGCCCATAACGCCTTGCCGTCGAGTTCTGCGTCACTGCGCATCGAGCGCAGCTTCAAAACGCTGTAAGGCTGCCCGAATAGCCCGACCCGGATTTGCCGGTAGAAGGCCGGCCCACGGCTTTCCAGTTTGACGAGGATCGCAAAGACAATAACCACCGGCATTGTCGCGAACAACAAAATGAGGCTGGCGATGACATCGAACAACCGCTTGGCGATGCCCGACAACCGCCTTCCGGACGAAAACCCGTCGGAAAAAATCAGCCAGCTCGGGTTGACGCTGTCGAGATCGACGCGGCCTGTTTCGCGTTCGAGAAAACTGGATATTTCGTTGACGTGGACGCCGGTGGTCTTGATCCGCAAAAGGTCGTCGAGCGGTATTGCGTTGCGCCGTTCTTCAAGCGCCAGCACCACTTCGCTTGCCCCCATCTTTACGACAAAGTCCGCCAGATTATAGATCGCGTCACGGTTGATCGCCTCGGGAACTACGCGCTTGTTCTCGTTCATCGCTATATAACCCACAACGATAAAACCCGAGCCGGGCTTTGCCTCCAGTTCCTTGATCCGCTGCGCCCGCTTGCCAGCACCCAGCACCAGCAAGCGACGCTTGAACGCTTCGCCGCCGATCAGGCTGCCAAGCATTGCGCGGCTGAACGCCAGATAGATGAATGCGAGCACCATCGCGTACAATGAGTTGGACCGCCACAATGTCATGCCGGGCAGCGCAAACGCCATCACCGACTGGAATATAACGCCGAGCGAAACCGCGACCAGCAGCCGCGCAATCGCAAAGCGCAGCGATTGCAGCGCATCCGGACCGTACACTCCGACCGCCATCGCCGCGACCTGCACCGATGCGGCAAAGGTCATCAACTGGCCGAAGCGATTGCCGATATAGTCAACGTGCATGCCGATCTGGTTGGCACGTATCACCCATGCGGTTTCGGCCGCCGCAATCAGCAGGCAAAAATCCACCAGCGCCAGAAACAACACGGCGTAGGGAATATAATGTTTGAAAAGCCTGATCATGCTTGCGGGTTTATCCAAAACTGTCCGGATTTCTTTACAGCGCAAAGGTAAAGTGTCGCTTAACTTTACACTTTTTATATAACGCCAAGGAACAAAAGGATAAATGCAGCCATTTGACTTGTTGGCAGCGCAGGCGATAAGCCGCTAGAGCCAGTCGACATCATTCAAGGAACCGAATTTGCGCATTACCCCAGTCATATTATCCGGCGGTGGCGGCACGAGGCTTTGGCCGATGTCAACGCCTGCACAGCCCAAACAGTTTCTGGCGCTGACCGGCGAGGAAACGATGTTTCAGATGACATTGCGCCGGACGATCGACCGCGACCGTTTTGCCGCGCCGATCATTGTTGCGGGCGCCGCCCACGCAGATTTGGTCGCAGCGCAACTGGCGGCAATCGGCATAGACGACGCGCGCGTCATCCTCGAACCCTGCGCCCGCAACACAGCCCCCGCCATCGCGCTCGCGGCACTGTGCGTCGATGACACCCGGGCACCGATGCTGGTCATGCCCAGCGACCACGTCATACTCAACCAGACCGCATTCGACGCCGCGACCGATGCGTTGCTGCCGTTGGTCCAGGATGGCTGGCTTGCGACCTACGGCATCACCCCCACTGCGCCGGAAACCGGCTATGGCTACATCCAGACAGGAGATATTGTCGGCGCAGGCGTCCACCAGGTCGCCCGTTTTGTCGAAAAACCCGACGCCGTTAGCGCACAGACAATGATTGCGGGCGGCGACCATGTCTGGAACGGCGGCATATTCCTGTTCCGCGCCGATGTGTATCTCGGCACACTTGCTATCGAGGCACCCGACATGCTGGCTGCGGCGCAATCGGCAATTTCATCGGCCAAACGGACAGCCACGCAAATCTACCCCGATGCCGATGCGTTCGCTGCGTCGCCGTCGGACAGCATCGATTATGCCGTCATGGAAAAGGCAGCACGCGTCGCTGTGGCTCCGGTTGCAATGGGCTGGTCCGACGTTGGCAGTTGGGATGCGCTGCATGAACTCGGCGGCAAGGACGAAGGCGGCAACGCCAGCATCGGCGATGTCCGCCTTTCGGAAGCGACCGGCAACCTGATCCACGCCGACGGCATCCGCGTATCAATCCACGGCGTCGATGACCTGATCGTGGTCGCCAACGGCAAGGAAGTCCTCATCCTGCCGCGCGGCCACAGCCAGAAGGTGCGCGATTTTGCCAAGGATTGAGCGCGCTGACATCGCGGACGGGTACTGCCTGTTGGCTGTCTCCGGTTAATCACGACGGTGAACGACGAGCTGAGGACGCGCCGGTATCACGCCGCCTTCTTCGGGAAAAAATTGAGGCGCTGCATCGCTGCAACGCCTCATAGTCTGGGGGATTATATTAAAAGTTGACCGTTGCCTCGACGCCTATCGTGCGGGGTGCGTTGAAGTTGGCATAATCGCCCAGCACCAGGCGGTTAGCGTTTGAACGGCGATAGATGTGCGATTCATTAAACAGATTTCGTGCCCACAACGAAACCGTCAAACTCTGCCCGTTGGCGGACATCGGAATGTCGGCCAACGACAGACGCCCGTTTACCAGAAAGCTCTTTTCATTTTTCACATTCTCATTGTCGAAGGTGAAGGTTGGCGATGAGTAATTGGCATCGAGATGCAGTTTAACCATCGTGCCCGCGCCGCCCAATGGTGTTTCAAAGTCAATCGACCCCGACGCTGCG
>JANONL010000077.1:0-26071 GCA_031420815.1 Sphingomonadales bacterium
CCGAAATCCGAGGTAATGCAAGATCGCGTTGCAACGACGCGGCTCTATCGCAACTGGGCGGTGCCGGGAATTGATGGTGCCGATTCGGTTCCGCTGGACGTCGGAGCAGCAGTGCTCGGCGGGCTCGCCAGTTCGCGGCTCGACAACATTTTGGTGCGTGAGGAAAAGCTCGCAGTGGCTGTCACCGCCGGTTATCAAGGCTTTGCCCAAATGGGCGGGATAGAAGTGACCGCTGACGTCAAGCCGGGGGTCGATCCCGATGTAGTCGGCAAGCGTCTCGACGAAATCATTACCGATTTCATCAAGAACGGCCCGACCGCTGACGAAGTGCAGCGCGTACAGATGCGCAATGTCTCCAGCCGGTTGGCTGGGCTTGAATCGGTTGGCGGCTTTGGCGGTAAAGCGGTCGCGTTGGCTGAGGGCGCGCTTTACCGGAACGACAGCGATTTCTATAAAAAGCAGCTTGCAGCGTTGGCCAAAACGACGCCTGCCGATGTTACCGCCGCGATGGGCCGCTGGCTGACACGTCCGGTTTACGCACTGAAGGTCATGCCCGGCGAACGCGCGCCTTATGAGGAAGCCAAAGGCGTAGTCGCGCCCAAGACAGCTACGTCGATTACGCCGGTTGCACGGTTGGCAGCGCCTGCGCTTGGCGCAATATCTGATCTCGACTTCCCCAAAGTCGAACGCACGAAATTGTCTAACGGGATCGAAATTGTCTATGCTCGGCGTGGCACGGTGCCGATGACCCAGGTCTCGCTTAGCATCGATGCAGGTAATGTGGCCGACCCACGCGATCGGCTAGGCACGCAATCGCTGATGCTAGCATTGCTCGATGAAGGCGCAGCAGGGATGAATTCGACCCAGATTGCCGAGGCGCAGGAACGATTGGGTGCTACGATCAATTCGAATGCCAGCATGGACCGCACCAATGTCGGGCTGTCGGCATTGTCGGCCAACCTGGTGCCGTCGCTGAAACTGTTCTCCGACATCATACTCAAACCTGATTTTGTCCCCGCTGAAGTCGAGCGGCTACGCGGCCAGCAATTGGCGCGCATTCAAACCGAGCTAACCAATCCGCAGGGTGTGGCCTTTCGCACATTGCCGCCGATCCTGTTTGGCAACAAACATCCGTATGGCATTTCGTTCACCGGGACCGGTGATGTCGCCACGGTGAGCAAAGTGAGCCGCGACGAGATTGTCGGTTTTCATCACAAATGGTTCCGGCCAGAAAAAGCGACCTTCTACGTTGTCAGCGACAAGCCGCTGGCCGAGATAAAGGGTGCGCTTGAAACAACCTTTTCTGGCTGGACCGCGACCGGACCGGCGGGGGTCAAAGACATGTCGGTGGCTCCGGCGGTGGCCAAGCCGCGCATTGTTTTGATCAATCGGCCCGATTCACCGCAGTCGCTGATCCTGGGCGGTCAGGTTCTGGCGACCAAAGGAACCGCCGATCTTGAAACCGCGATCACCGCTAACGAGGCGCTCGGTGCAGGGTTCCTGTCGCGGATCAACATGGATTTGCGCGAGACCAAGGGTTGGTCATATGGCGTACGCGGCAGTATCAACCGTGTTGAGGGCGATGTCCCTTATATTATTTCTGCGCCTGTACAGGCTAACAAGACGGGCGAATCAATCGCTGCGTTGATGACCAATTATAAAGCATTCCTCGGCGACAAAGGGATTACGACTGAAGAACGCGAACGGATCATCGGCGGCAATATCCGCGAACTACCGGGTAGCTTCGAAACATCGGGCGACGTGCTTGGTGCGATGCAGCGTAATGCGCTCTACAAACGCGCGGATGATTATTACGCTACGGTTGCCAGCGAATATCGCGGGATGACGCAGCAAGGGCTCGACAGTTCGATCAGAGCGCTGGTTAATCCCGACTTGTTTACATGGGTTGTCGTCGGTGACGCGGCGAAGGTTCGGCCGCAGTTGGAAGCGCTCGGATTGCCGATTGAAATGGTCGGCGAAACTGCTAAATCTGCTAACAAGATTGAAAGTAAATCATCAAAACCAAGGAGTAAGGTTATGGCGGCAGTAGACGGCGATTGGGACGTAACGATCAAAAGCCCGATGGGTGACCAGAAGGCGGTTCTGACCGTCAATAGCGATGGTAGCGCTTTCGCCGGTCAGATGTCTGGTGGTCTTGGCACAATGCCGATCACCGGCGGCAGCGTCGACGGCAACACCATCAGCTGGAAAATGGACATGACGGTACCGATGCCGATGACCCTGGACGCGACGGCAACCGTTGATGGCGACGCAATTGCGGGAGAAGTAAAGGCGGGTGCGTTCGGTTCGATGGGGCTTTCGGGTACCCGCAAATAATAACCGTCCTTGCAGGGACGAGGCTGTAATCAAGGCCGTTCGCCGGAGAAGGCGGGCGGCCTTGTTCTATTCAGGACGCGTGCTAAGAAATTGATTTAGGCGGTTCTCCCCGAATCGACCGAAAAGCCGGAGATCTCCCCAATGAACCAGCTTGCCTCAGCCTCCCAGTTACGCATGTCGTTGTTGCGATGGGCGCTGTTCGTCATTCCGGCGATAATGTTTTTAGGGTTTCTGTCGGGCGCGGTGTCGGGTTCGGGTGAAGAAAATCGCTGGTTTGCCGAGCTGGTCAAGCCCGAAGCGCAACCGCCGGGCTGGGTATTCGGGGTGATCTGGCCGATCCTGTATTTAATGACCGGCCTAGCTTTTGCTATGGTGCTGCATGCGAGAGGCGCTCGCTATCGTGGCCTCGCCATCGGGCTTTTTCTGGCCCAACTGATACTGAATCTCGGGTGGTCGCCGACATTTTTCGGCCGCCATCAGGTGACGACGGCGTTGTTTTTAATTGTCACGATATTGGTGTTGGCTATCGCCACCACCTTTATTTTCGGTCGCGTCCGCAAGGCGGCAGCATGGCTTATGCTACCATATTTGATATGGTTGAGCTTTGCGACAATCCTCAATTTTCAGATTGATCGTCTCAATCCTGACGCGGAAAGCCTTTACGTTCCTGCTGCCAGTACCCAAATAGGCGGTGTACGCTGATGTCGAAAGTTTTCGGCAGCTATTATGGAGTTTGAGACATGCAGAGCGAGAAACGCATTTTCGATGATTTGGCAAAGGTGCTGAACGGCGTCGCCGGAACCGTTGCGGGTATGGGGCGTGAGGCGGAGGCCAGCATGCGCGAACGTGCGCGGGAATGGGCAGGCGGCCTCGATCTAGTGAGCCGTGAAGAGTTCGACGCGGTGAAGCAAATGGCTGCAACAGCGCGCTCGGAAGCCGATGCTTTGACAAAACGTGTCGCCGCTCTGGAGGCGGCAGCCGGGCTGACGACTGCGCCGAAGACAGCCACTAAAAAGACCGCGCCCAAAACCCCTTAGACAGCTTTTCCACAGCCAGCCCACAGACTTATGTCGGCTATGGCCGCAACGCCCTTGCGCTCGAGTCACGCGCAAGGCAGAATCGTGGTATAAGGGTCAGCAGGCAAAAAATGCACGATAGCGAAGAAAATATCTCCGAGTTTGAGCGCGACGAGTCCGCGCCGGTGGATATGCTCGCCGCGCTTTTTGAGGCACGCGGCTGGTCGTTCGAGCTTGACGGTGAGGATGAAATCACCGCCGAATACAAAGGCAGCTGGACCGGTTACCAGATACGCGCAATCTGGCGCGAGGAAGATAACGCGCTCCAGCTCATCGTTCTGCCCGACATCACGGTGCCAAGCGACAAGCGGGACAGCGTATATACCGCGCTGGGACTTATCAACGAGCAGCTCTGGCTAGGCCATTTCGACATGTGGTCGGCCAATGGCATATTGTTGTTCCGTCACGGCAGCCTTTTGCCGCCCAGCGGCCTGCTCGGGGTCGATCAGGCGCAAACCATCATCGACGTCGCGATTGACGAGTGCGAGCGCTTTTATCCGGTGTTCCAGTTCATTATCTGGGGTGACAAGACCCCCGAAGAAGCTATTGCGAGTGCGTTGATCGAGACCCACGGTGAGGCTTAGCTGGATGGTTTCGCCTGCCGGATCAGATAATGCATCTGCCCCATCGCAATCGGCTTATCCTTGTCACCCTGCCACGCGCGTGCCTCCACATTGGCCATCGTCCGTCCGAGCCGCGTGACTTCGCCTACGGCATAAGTGGCTTGCGCCAATCCACCACGCATAAAATCGATAGTGACGTTGACTTGCTTGATCGCGGCATCGCTTCCTTGGATCTGTAGGGCCCGGTGGATCGCGGCAACAGCGGCCATTTCCAGCAACCCGGAAATCGCGCCGCCGTGGACAAAGCCGGGACGGCCCTGCACTTTGTCGGCAAAAGGCATCGATATCACCGGCGCACCGCCGATTTCGTCAGCCACCGCCATGTCGAGCGCCAGGGCATAAGGCGGCAAACCGAACACAGGTACCGGGTTCATCAAACCCGATCCCCGACGCGGATGAAGGTGCCAATGGCGTTGGCAAGCGGATCACCAGGATCGCCATTATGTGCATAGCCCCGAACGAAACCGATACTGTGCGTCAGGTGATAACAGATGCCGCGCCCATAAACCCGAGCGCCTGCAGGAGACGGACGCAGATAGTCAACGCGCAAATCCATAGTGACCTGTGGGCGAAACTCCCCCATCTTGGTCCAGATTGACATGCTGGTGGCATTGTCCATCAGGCTAATGACTACAGCGGATGCCAAAATGCCGGTTTCGGTGTCGGCTACCAGATCCGCGCGCCAGTCGATCGCCAACTCGACCCAATCCTCGCCGTGGTCGATATACTCCATATCAAGAAAGCCGCCGTGACCGAATTTGCCCATTAATTTGTTCACCAGCGCGGGGTCAAACGCAGTGTTTTCTGGAATTAAGCTTCCCAGATCGGGTTTGCCGCGCATCATGCCTATTCGACCGTTATCATTTCGCGAAAGTCGGGTGCTACCCGGGCTTTCGACAGGCTTTCATAAGCATATCCTGCCTTTAACACATTATGATCGTGCCATTTGGGACCGATAAAGCTTAAGCCAATGGGTAGCCCTCCCGACAAGCCCATCGGCACTGTGAGATGCGGATAACCGGCCACTGCAGGCAACGCGCTGGCGCTGGGACCGCTGAAGGCATCGCCCTTGCCAAGGGTGCTGACCCAGGCAGGACCGTTAGTTTGCGCGAGGATGATGTCGACTTTGTTGTCGAAGAACAGCCGGTCCAGCCCTTGCGCGGCGGCAAGGCGTTTGGAAGTAGCAAGGGCGTCCAGATAGACGGAGTCGTCCGGCCCCTTCTCCTTATCAGCCAGTTCAAAAGTCTCCTGACCAAAATGCTGAAGTTCTTTACCCGAATTGGCTTTGTTGAAGGCGATGATATCGGTCAGCGTCTTATGCGGGACCAGCCCATCCGGCAGTCCTTGAAGATAGCTGGCAAGGTCGAATTTCAACTCTGCAAGCAGCACTTTGAATTCGGCCTTGCCCAATTTGTCGCGGTCGATGAAGCTGGGGTCGAGAACTACAAGCTCGGCCCCGCCTTCTTTCAGTTTCGCCAGCGCGGCGTCGAACAAAGCAGCATCGACATTGGGCGCGCGCATCACGCCGATCCGCATGCCCTTGATCGCGTCGACCGAGAGGCTATTCGCATAATCACCACGCCATTTATCGGCATCGGCAGTTGCGGGGTCGCCGGCATCGGTGCCCGCCATCGCGGTGAGCATGATCGCCGCATCGCGCACCGTCCTGGTCATCGGTCCCGCAGTATCCTGACTATGGCTGATCGGCACGATGTAGCGACGTGAAACCAGGCCTAATGTCGGTTTGAACCCGACAATGCCATTAATGCCAGCAGGACAAGTGATCGATCCGTCAGTTTCTGTGCCAATCGCGGCTGCCGCCAAACCGGCAGCAATCGCGGCACCACTTCCGCTGGAGGAGCCGCAGGTATTGCGGTCCAGCGCATGCGGATTTTTGGTAAGACCGCCGACCGCACTCCAGCCACTAGTTGAATTGTCCGACCGAATATTGGCCCATTCCGACAGGTTGGTTTTGCCGAGGATAACCGCACCTGCTTCGCGCAACCGCGCAATCAACGGCGCGTCGCGGTCGGTGATATTGCCCGCGAGCGCCAGCGATCCGGCTGTGGTCGGAATTGGGCCAGCAACCTCGATGTTGTCTTTCACCAATACCGGAATACCGTGCATCGGCCCGCGATACTTCCCGGTACGGATTTCTGCGTCCATAATGCGGGCTTGCTCTAGCGCATCCGGGAAAGTGGCGATCACAGCGTTCAGCGTTGGCCCAGCATCGTCGATGGCGGCAATCCGGTCGAGATAGGCGGCGGTGATTGCCTCGCTATTCAGCGCACCATCATCGATACCATCGACCAGTTGAAACAGATCGAGGTTTTCGATCGGCCCATATTCGGCAAGATTGGCTTTCGCCTTTTCGGTGCTTGGTGGCGTCGCAATCGATGCAATGGCTGGCTGCGCGAGCATAATGACGGTAGCTAAAAGCAAAGTCTTAAACCTCATTCCTTGTCTCCGGTTGCGGGCTGCGCCAATTCGACCGCGCGCGCGGTCGCCGCGCGCAACGTGGCTTCGACCAATCCAGCCAGCACACCGGCTTCATCCAGCACTGCCAATCCGGCAGCCGTTGTTCCGCCGGGGCTGGTGACGCGTGCGGCAAGCTTTTTCGGGTTTTCTTCGGACTGTGCGGCGAGCAACGCTGCACCCTCGACCATTGCCAGCGCCAGCTTTGCAGCGATTGCTGGCGGCATACCCAAATTGGCACCGGCTTCGCTCAGCGCATCAATGAAACGATAAACGAAAGCAGGACCAGAACCGGCAAGAGCGGTCACGGCGTTCATGTGGTCCTCGCTGCCCAGCCAGACCGCAGTACCCAGCGGTGCCAACGTCGCTTCGAGATCGGCCTGTGCGGCTTCATCCAATGCTGAAGACCAAAGACCCAAAGGCGATTTACCGATAGCAGCGGCGAGATTGGGCATCAGACGAACGACGCGCGCGGTCGGGAAATGGCTTGATAATGTGGCCGCTTCTGTTCCGGCGAGGATCGAGATCAGCAATGCGGCCGGTTCAAGCAGAGGTGCAATTTCGGGCGCCAAGCTGCTAATCATCTGCGGCTTTATCCCGAGCAAAACCATGCCGAACTTTTGGTCGATATCGGACACCCCGCGGTGCAGCGTAACGCCCTGCGGCAGGCCTTGCGCAACCGGATCGACAACGACAAACCGCGTCGGATTGACGCCGCCCTCTATCCATCCGCGCAGCATCGCGCCGCCCATGTTGCCGCAGCCGAAGATCAGAATTTGGGAAGGAAAGGCGGTCATGTACACGTCCAAGCTGGGGAGCAATTCACCCGTTCGTGTCGCGCGCAGTCGAGACACCGGTCAGTCAAGCGCCGCCCAAATATCTCTCGACTTCGCTCGAGACGAACGGAAGTGAGGACGGTCATGCCCTATCCTTGGGCAGACGGCAACCGCAGGTAAAGTGTCAGTCCTTTGGGCGCTGCCGTTGGTGGCGCACCGACCGTGCGTACCGCGTCGGCACGCGCACGATTGAGGATCGCAGGTGTCACCGCCGGATCATAAAAAATATGGTCGGCTTCACCCAGAAGCCGAGCCGTGAGCAGGGTAAGGTCGTCGGGGTTGGGGGAAAGAAGGTCGACCTCGACGAGGCGCGACGGGTTTGGCGTGTCCGCCTCGGCCAGCCATTTAGCGACCGCGTCCTCGCCATGATCGCGAAATGGATCAAGTGAACCGCCGCTTACAAAAGCTGTGTCCAGCGCTCGCCGCCGGTCGGCTGCATCGGACCAGCGAATGCGGATGGCTTCGCGGGCGTGGGCAATGGTGTTTGCGAGTAAACCCAACCGCTCGGGTAGCATCGCCTCGATGCGTTGGCGGATTGCCTTTGCCATACCCGCCGATGCGCCGCCCGTGCCAACCGCAACCAGTACCGGCGCGCGATCAACAATAGCGGGGGTGGTAAAATCGCAATGCTCTGGTCGGTCGACGACATTGACCAGCAGGCCGCGACCTTTCAGCTTGTCGGCAATTGCCAGCGCCTCGGCTTCACCCGCAATCGCGACAAAGGCCAAACGGGCGTCACCGTCGTATTCGTCAACGCCAATCCCTCCTGCTCGCTCGATCAGTCGTCGTTTAGCATCTGCCGCGTCGCCCTCGCCGACCAAAATCACCTTGCGGTTTTTCAGGTTCATAAAGATCGGTAGCTGGTCCAATGCACTGGGTCCTATTCGAGCCAGTCGGGAACATGCTCGGCAGCGAGGATGGTCGCGGGTGAAATACGTTCGGCGACCACGGCAAATCTATCGCCATCGACCAGAACCTCGGGCACCAGCCCACGGCTGTTATATGTGCTCGCCATGGTCGCGCCATATGCACCTGCGGTGCGGAAAATCGCAAGGTCATTGGCTGATACCGCATCAATTTCACGCGCTGTCGCAAAAGTATCACCGGTCTCGCACACCGGCCCAACGATGTTGGCGGTCATCCGCTGACCATTGGGTTCGACCGCCTCGAAGTCATGCCACGCATCATAAAGCGCAGGCCGCGCCAGATCGTTCATCGCCGCATCGACAATCGCAAAGGGCAGGTTGCCCGCGCCCGGTTTCACGCGGATCACCCGCGTCAGCAGAACGCCGGCATTACCCGCAATCACCCGGCCGGGTTCGAACATCAGCCGCACGCCCCAGTCTTTGGTGACCCGCGCGATCATGTTGCCATAATCGACGGGGTCGGGCGGTGTATCGTCAGCCTTGTACCGCACGCCAAGGCCACCGCCCAAATCGACATGGGAGATGATATGTCCTGCGGCACGCAAATCCCGCAGCAGCGCCCCGACTTTTTTGAACGCCACTTCCAGCGGATCAAGGCTGGTTAGCTGGCTACCGATATGGAGCGCCACACCGCGCATGTCGAGGCCGGGCAGCGCGGCCAATCGGCCGTAAATCGCGTGCGCCTTATGCAGTCCAACGCCGAATTTATTGTCGGCCTTGCCGGTGGAGATTTTGCCGTGGGTGCCTGCATCGACATCGGGGTTAATCCGCAGGACGGCCGCAGCGCGGTAGCCCGAAAGTTCAGAAATCGTCGAAAGCTCGCGACCCTCTTCTTCGGATTCGATGTTGAACTGACCGATCCCGGCTTTCAGGCCCTGGATCATTTCATCGGCGGTTTTGCCGACGCCGGAAAATACAATATCTTCCGGCGCCATACCAGCTGCAATCGCGCGGTCCAGCTCCCCGCCCGAAACGACGTCGGCACCATAGCCTTGCCGCGCCAGCACCTTCAGTACTGCCAGATTGGGATTTGCCTTAACAGCAAAGGCAATGTGCGGATTGTCGAGCTGGGACAGCGCGTTGCGGAACACCCGAGCGTGCCGCTCCAGAGTGGCGCGCGAGTAAACATAGACCGGCGTGCCGACGGTGTCGGCGATATCCGGCAAGGCAACCTGCTCGGCGTGGAGCACGCCATTTATCAATTCAAAATGGTTCATGGGAAAGTCAGATTACTTTGCTGTAGGTTTCGTTTTTTTGTCGTCATCCAGAACAGGCAAAGGGGTCGGTGCTTTGCCCGGTGGCAGGTCGAACGGGTCGTCTTCGCGACGCTCTGACCTACGGAGCAATTCGTCGCTACGCCCGGGGCGAGCCTGCACCGAAGGCGTGGAAAGCGCTTCCGCAGACTGCGTTTCCTTCTGACCATAAGCTTTGGGGGGTAGCGACTGGCCGGTGCGCGGTTCGAGGTCACCGACCTTGCCGCAAGCGTTAAGGACCAGCGCGGCCGTAATGATAACGACGATGCGAAAATGCTTGGCTATCATATCTCAAGCTCCTTTTTGGCGGCGGCGATTGCCTCCCTTACCCGAACCGGCGCGGTGCCGCCAGCGCTGGTGCGGCTGGCCGTCGATCCATCAACCGACAAATCAGGCAGCGTGCATCCGGCTAGCCTTGAATCGATGGCGGCAAGATCATCGGCAGTAATTGCGTCCAGCCCAATTCCGCGCGCTTCGCAAAGCTTAACGACGCTGCCGGTGACATGATGCGCCTCACGAAACGGCAAGCGGAAGTCGCGCACGAGCCAGTCGGCAAGATCGGTCGCCGTCGAGAAACCCGATGCGGCCACCGCGCGCATGCGTTCGGGGACGAACTCGACATTGCCGACCATGCCCGCCATCGCTGCCAATGACAGGCACAGCAGGTCATAAGCTTCGAACACCGGTGGCTTGTCGTCTTGCATATCTTTGGAATAAGCAAGCGGCAGGCCTTTCATCGTCACCATCAGGCTGGTCATGCACCCCATAATCCGTCCGGTATGGCCACGCACCAGTTCCGCTGCATCCGGATTGCGTTTTTGCGGCATGATTGAACTTCCTGTCGACCACGCGTCGGGCAGTCTGACGAAGCCATAGGGTTGCGACGACCACAAAATCATCTCTTCGGCCAGCCGCGACAGATGCAGCGCAATTTGGGAGGCGCAGGTCAAAAACTCGATAGCGAAATCGCGGTCGGATACCGCATCTAGGCTGTTTGCCATCGGCGCATCAAAACCAAGCTGCCCCGCAGTCCTATCGCGGTTGATCGGGAACGGCGTTCCGGCAAGCGCTGCAGCCCCTAAGGGTGACTGGTTCAGCCGTTTGCGGCAATCGGTCATACGGCTGCGGTCGCGTTTGGCCATTTCATAATAAGCCATGAGATGGTGGCCGAGCGTCACCGGCTGCGCGACCTGCAAATGCGTGAAGCCTGGCATGATCGTTGCGGCATGTTGCTCCGCGCGCATGACCAGCGCACGTTGCAACTGGTCAAGCCCGACATCGATGACATGGATTGCTTCGCGCACCCAAAGCCGGAAATCGGTCGCCACCTGATCGTTCCGCGACCGCGCGGTGTGCAGTCGCCCCGCCGGTTCGCCGATCAGTTCACGCAACCGCGTTTCGACCAGCATGTGGATATCTTCAAGCGCGAGATCTTCGGACACGCCATTCGCTTCAAATTCGTTGCGGACCTTCACCAAACCGTCCTGTATCGCCACTTCGTCTTCCGTTGAAATAATCCCGCAGGCCGCCAGCATTGCGGCATGTGCGCAGCTGCCATCGATATCTTCGCGCCAAAGCCGCTTGTCGAAAGGGATGGAGGCATTTATCTCGCGCATGATTGCTGCCGGTCCTTCGCCGAAACGACCGCCCCACATGCTATTGGAATCTGACATGCGCTTACTTATTGCCTTGGTCCTTGTGCTGCTGGTTGGCTGCGATAGTGGTTCAACGCCTACGGAGCAAGCGCAACCCGCCGCAGCCGTGCAAGCAGAAACCAACCCGCGCGCTGACGTTGGGCTGGAAAGCGCAAGCGGTATGCGCGCAACGCTCAGTTACCGGTTTGCAGGTGGTCCTGCGCCAAAGGCAACGTTTACAGGCGCCGACGGGCGTGATGTCACGCTGGCTGATTTTGCCGGACGGCCATTGCTGGTTAACATTTGGGCGACATGGTGCGCACCATGCAAAGCCGAAATGCCGACATTGGATGCACTGGCAGCGCTTGAGGAAGGCCGGGTTTCGGTGATTGCCGTGTCGCAGGATTTGGAGGGGCGGACGCCGGTCAAGGCATTTTTCGACAAGTCTGCTATCGTCAATCTCGAGCCCTATACCGACCGCGACAATGCATTGCTGTCGGCATTCAGCAACAACATTGCGTTGCCAACTACAGTTCTTTATAACAGCGAAGGCGTTGAGGTTTGGCGGGTTATGGGTGGGGTCGAGTGGGACGACGCCGAAATGGCAAAGCTGCTTAAAGAAGCAGGCTGACCTACATCAGTATCCGGCGCACCCGGTCCCGGTCTTTTTTGCGAATCGGCGTGGACTCGGTCAGCGGGCGGATGATGCGTCGTTGCGATTTACAGGTGGTGTCGGCTTGTTCAGCTTCGCGTGCGGACGCGGTTTCGGACGCAATGCCAACCGCCGCTGTTGCACCAACTGCCAAAATTGTGAAAACAAGACCCCTCATAAGCATATTCTGCGCTGAAAAATCTTTCTGCAGGATGAACGCCATTGCGCCTCGTTCCGGACAACAGACCGCTCCCGTAAAATGGTGGGCGCTAACGGGCTCGAACCGCTGACCCTCTCGGTGTAAACGAGATGCTCTACCAACTGAGCTAAGCGCCCCCGTGGGGATGCGGGGCCTTTGCCAAAGCAAATGGCGTTTGGCAAGTTTTATCAAACGGTGGGCGCACACCGGCGACGAACATCGGTCAGATATTGCCGCATCGCAAACTTTGTATCGTCGGACAGCCCGATAAACACCCGGCGCGCATCATCGGGGTCGTGCTGTCTGACCAGCAGACCGTTCTCGGTCATGGCGGTAATCCATCGCAGCGCGGTGGTCGGCGGAACGGCAGCGGCGATGCACAGGCTCGATACGGAAACTCTGCGCCTCTCCAGATCGGAGGCCATCAGGCCCAGCAATATATCCCATGCAGGGTCCGCAAACAGATCTTGGGCGAAATAGCTATTACGCAACCGGCGCAACTTGATCATGTCACGGATGACGGGGGCAGAAATGTCAGCGTTATCGGGTGTTGCAGGCGCAGGAAACGGCTGGAACGATCCGGCAGGTGCGGGACGAAACGACACCGGCTTGTCAGCAACGCCCGGATTATTCGCGGCGTCCTGTTCCGCAATGCGCGCCAGGGTGCGGGCAAAACTGGCCAACTCATCGCTCATCCGGTGCAGCGCACTGAACTGCAAGTTACGGCCCCTGTCGTGCACCTGATTCATTTTACCCCGTCCAAATTGCCCCGCCAGAATATGCGTTGCTTCAACATCGTCGGCATCGACAAGAAAGTGACATTGGTCCACGGGAAGTGCCGCATAAGCTGCCTCCAGCCTCTCCATATCGGTCCAAACCAGCGCGGTGCTGCGATGCGATTCCAGATATCGCGCCAAATCGGACAAGGATTGCGAAAAATGCTCGGATGTGGAGTAAAGATCGACCAGGACGAAGTCTGCGGCATCAGCATGCGCGTCCATGATGATGCCGGACTGACGGCTTACCAAATCGTACTGGCATATGGCGACAAGCGCCTCCAGCGCAGCACCTCGTTCGGTTGAGCCGCACAAAATCAGTGCTGTCGGGTTCGCCCGCTTGAAATCGGTAGAGCTTGCCATCCCGGTCCGTACCCCTGTTAGTGCATTTGTTGTGCGGTCGCGCAGCTTGGTTACCCCACGATCAGGCCGCATAACAACTGATCGATTTCGGACAAAGTTTTCTGACCGAATGGCAATTTGCAAGCTGCGCGGCAAATGGCTAATCCCGCTAGCATGATGCGGTGGAACAAAATGCCGATTAAACCGCTTGCAGGAACAGAGGAGTGTCATGGGTGAAGTATGCAAATTTTTTGGCGACAGCATCGGTGCTGTGGCTTTCGGGGGTGGCAATGCCAGTTGTTGCTGAAGCGAAAGAAATAAAAACTGGGGTCGCGGTCGCAATCGAACCTTTGATGCTGCAACCATGGACAGGGCCTTACGATGGTGTGCCGCCGTGGGACAAAATCAATATAGCGGAGTTTCCAGCGTCTTTTCAATCAGCGATGGATGCATCGAAGGCTGAATTCGAAGCAATGCTGGAAACACCGGGGGCGATTACGTTTCAGAACACCATTGTCGCAAACGAACTGGCCGGTGAAAAAATCGACCGTCTGTTCTCGGTATGGGGCGTGCATTCGTCGAACCTGTCAAATGACGAAATCCGCAAAACACAGGCCGAATGGGAGCCAAAGGTCAGTGAGTTTTTCTCGACACTTTCGCTTGATGCGCGTTATTTTCAGCGGGTAAAATATCTATACGACACGCGCACTTCGCTTGGCCTTGATGCCAAGCAATCGCGACTTCTTGAACGCACATATGACAGCATGGTGCGGAACGGCGCGATGCTGACGCCCGCCAAAAAGACTGAGGTGATCGCAATCGAGACTAATCTGGCGAAACGCTTTTCGGACTTTTCCAACAAGGTTCTGGCCGACGAAGAAACGTACATATTGTTGAACGATGAAGCCGAATTGGCAGGGCTACCAGCAAGTTATGTCGCCGCGACGAAATCGGCGGCAGAGGCGAAGGGCAAGACCGGGTGGGCCATCGCCAATACGCGCTCGGCGGTTCAGCCGTTTCTCGAGAACTCGACCAACCGTGCGCTGCGTGAGAAAATCTGGCGCGCATTTGCCGGTCGCGGTGATAATGGAGACGGCAATGATACGGCTGTGACAATAGCCGAAATCCTGAAGTTACGGCAGGCACGCGCCGAATTGCTCGGCTTCGAGACCCATGCGCATTACCGCATGGCCGACACCATGGCAAAGACGCCGGAACGGGCGATGGAGCTGATGATGAAGGTTTGGCCCGCAGCGGTCGCGCGCGTTGGCGAAGAGGTTGCCGACATGCAGGCGATCGCCAATGCCGATGAAATCACCATCGCGCCATGGGACTACCGTTTTTATGCCGAGAAGGTTCGCAAGGCTAAATATGATCTCGACCAGAACGAGCTGAAGCCATATTTCCAGCTCGACAATATGGTAGCTGCCATGTTCGACGCCGCAGGCAAGCTGTATCGTTTCAAGTTCACCGAAAACACCGGGGCCGTCCCCGTATTCGAACCCAGTGTGCGGACTTTTGAGGTGACGCGCGAAGGCAAGACGGTCGGGCTGTTCTATCTCGACAATTTCGCTCGCGCGGGCAAACGTTCGGGCGCGTGGATGACCACCTACCGTGGCCAGAACAAGCTGAGCGGCAAGAATAATCTGGTGTTGGCATCCAACAATAACAACTTCGTCAAAGGTGCGGGTGGAGAGCCGACGTTGATCAGTATCGACGATGCGACGACGCTGTTCCATGAATTCGGTCATGCGCTGCATTATCTGAATTATGACATTACCTATCCCGGCCTAGGTGGAACGCCGCGCGATTTTGTCGAGTATCCGAGTCAGGTGAACGAGAACTGGCTGCTGACGCCCTATATCCTCAACAATTACGCCAAGCATTACAAAACCGGCGAACCGATTCCACAAGCTTTGGTCGAAAAGATCAAAGCAAGCGATACGTTCAATCAAGGCTTTGCTACCGTTGAATATCTCTCAAGTGCGATCGTTGATATGAAACTGCACCACCGCAGCACGCCGGTTAGCGACAGCAAGGCGTTCGAGCGTGAAGCCCTGGCCGAGATCGGGATGCCGAAGGAAATGGTGATGCGGCACCGGTTGCCGCAATTTAACCATCTGTTTTCGTCTGATGCTTATTCCGCAGGATATTACAGCTATCTATGGTCCGAAACCATGGATGCCGACACATGGGCGGCGTTTGCCGAAGCCGGCGACGTTTGGGACAAGGCAACGGCGGAGAAATTTCGCAGCGTTGTGTTATCGACCGGGAACGAAACCGACCGGCTGGAGGCCTATCGCGCCTTCCGGGGTCGCGATCCGGAGGTTAAGTATATCCTCAAAAAACGGGGGTTTCCGACGGGCGATTAGTTTGGCAAAAAATGTGCTCTCCTCTTTGTGGGAAAGAGGAGAGCGGGATGGCCAACCGACGGGGTCGCAATTCGTCGGTCGGCTTTGTCAAAGTCGGGACGGCACACCTATATGGGATTGCCCCCACCCCCGATTCTTTTACATAACATCGTTACATAACTCTGCTATGCAGATTGTCAAGCGTTCTTAGGAGAGAAAAGGCCAGCCGATGCCAAAGCGTAACGCCAAAGATTCGGCGCAGACTCGCGCGGATATCCTTGCAAACGCGCAGGATTTGTTCGCGCGCCAAGGTTACGCTGCGACCTCGGCACGCGAGATATCTGCGGCTGCGGGGGTGACGATCGGCGCAATGTTCCATCATTTCGATTCTAAATTGCACCTATTCCAGTGTGTGTTCGAATCGCTCGAGACGGAGCTTGATAGCCAGGCGCGCGCCGCGTCGAGTCCCGATCTGGGTCTCGGCGTATTGGAAACATTTCTTGCCGGTGTCCGCAAATCGCTCGATTTCGCCGAACGCAGCGAATTCCACCGGATCGTTTTTGTCGAGGCACCGGTGGTGTTCGGTGAAGACAAATGGCGCGAGATCGACGCGCGGTTGGGTCTGAAGACCGTGATGCGCGGTACAAAGGCATTGATGGGAGCAGGGATAATCGCCGACCGGCCGGTCAAGCCGATGGCGGTGTTGCTCATGGGCGCGATGAACGCAGCGGGATTTGCCATCGCGCGCGGTGAAGACGGCATCGACAAGGGGGCGTTGATCGATGCGCTTCGAGCGTTGTTGTTGGGGCCGATGCCAAAGGATCGGAAGGATATGCAATGACTATCGAAGCGCTTCGCACGCCTGACGGCAGGTTTGAAAATCTGCCCGATTTCGATTTTCCGGTGAACTATGTCGACGATCTGCCGGGCTATGATGGATTGCGCATCGCTTATATCGATGCCGGACTGACGGATGCTGCACACACATTCCTCTGTCTGCACGGCGAACCGAGCTGGTCGTTCCTCTATCGGCGGATGATTCCGGTATTTCTGGAGAGCAAAGCGCGGGCGATTGCGCCCGACCTCTTGGGTTTCGGCCGGTCCGACAAGCCGGTGAAGCAGTCCGACTATAGCTTCGATTTGCACCGCGACTGTTTGCTGGCGCTGGTCGAACGCCTCGATCTGAAAAACATCACACTGGTGGTGCAGGATTGGGGCGGCCTGCTTGGCCTTACGCTGCCCGTCGATACTGCATTCAAAGCGCGGTTGGAGCGTTTGATCGTGATGAATACAGGCTTGGGTGTCGGCACCCCTCCTGGCGAAGGGTTCCTGGCATGGAAGACCTACGCGCTGTCTACTCCGGACTTGCCCATCGGCGCCTTGATCGCGCGCGGCACGCCGCATCTGACGCCCGACGAGATCGCGGCTTATGATGCACCTTACCCGTCGCCCGAATATCAGGCCGGGGCGCAGGTTTTTCCCGCATTGGTACCGGTGTCGCCGGATATGGAGGGTGTCGAGGTCAGCCGCGCTGCGGCGGCTTTCTGGGCGAACGAATGGCGCGGCAAAAGCTTCATGGCAATCGGCATGGCCGACCCTGTCCTTGGACCCGTTCCAATGATGAAGCTGCACGCCATGATCCGTGGCTGCCCACCGCCCATGGAAATCGAAGGCGGTGGCCATTTCGTGCAGGAATGGGGCGCGCCGATTGCCCTTGCTGCGCTGGAAAGTTTTGGCGACGTTTAAATATCGCTCCGCGTAGGCGGAAACAAATCTAGGCGACCATTGCGGTACTGTTGCCCCTGAACCAGAACAACGGCTCTGTTGGTTGCGATACGCTCGCAGCGAGGGGCAATGCGGTCTCGCAAAAGGCACATTCGGCCACCTGCCGGCCAATGAGCCAGTGTGTATGTCCGCATGCCGGGCAGTGGTTGATGACGTCGCCGTGATAGAGTGGCGCGAATCCACGCCGGGTGAAACTTGGCGGAGCGGAAATATCAGCGAAAGCGCTCTTTTCCATATGCATTTTACTTCTCCATGGTCTGGAAAATGGGAGATAAACTGCGACCAATGGTTGTTTTCTGTCGATGAATTGAATGAATTAACATGAACCTCAGCTGAACTAACGTTTCGATTCATCGCAAATCCGCTTGAAATGCTCTGCGAATGATATAATGATGATATCATAGTTAATGGGAGGTTCTTATGAATAATTCGGTCCAGCAAGGTGCATTGAATTCCAGCACCGAACGCGCGTCCAGCGGATTTAGCGGCTATCTTGCGTTGCTGTTGATGCTCGTCACCCTGACTTATGGAATTTGGTCGCTGACCGGAGTTATCGCGAACGGCGACAATGCCGGACCTGCCGATTTCATCGGCCTGATTGGTGCGACCGTGGTTTTTACGCTTTTGTCGGCGGGCTTCTATATGATTCAGCCCAACCAGGGCGTCGCGATCACGTTGTTTGGTGCTTACAAGGGTACCGACCGTAATGAGGGGCTGCGCTGGATTTGGCCCTGGATGGGCAAAGCGAAGGTATCGCTGCGTTCGAACAACCTGATTTCCGACAAGATCAAGGTCAACGACCTGCGCGGCAACCCGGTCGAGATTGCGGCCCAGGTCGTGTGGCGCGTTACCGACACCGCGCAGGCGTTGTTCGACGTCGATGACTACAAGGCATTTGTCATGGCGCAGATCGAGGCTGCGGTACGCGCGATCGGTTCGCGCTACCCCTATGACGATATCGAGCATAAGGAAGTCACACTGCGCGGTAACCATGACGAGGTCGGCGGCGAACTGCGGATTGCGTTGACCGAACGGCTGAAGGTTGCCGGTATCAGCGTTGATGAATGCGGCTTCACCCATCTGGCCTATGCTCCCGAAATTGCCGGGGCAATGCTGCGGCGTCAGCAGGCGCAGGCCGTGGTTGCTGCTCGGCAAACGTTGGTCGAGGGCGCGGTCGGCATGGTTGAAATGGCGCTCGGGCTGCTGGCCGAAAAGGGCGTGGTTGATCTGGACGACGAGCGCAAGGCGGCGATGGTATCGAACCTGATGGTCGTTTTGTGCGGGGAGCGGGATACCCAGCCCGTGGTCAACACCGGCACGCTGTACAGTTAAGGAAGGCGCGTTGGCTGCTCCGTCGAAAAAGGCGTTCCCGCTTCGTCTTGACCCTGTTTTATTCGCAGCGGTCGAGCGGGTGGCGGCGGCTGATTTCAGGAGCGCCAACGCCGAGGTTGAAGTGCTGTTGCGTGAGGCACTCGCCAAACGCGGCGTGAAAGTGGGGGTTAGCGAAGCGCCCAAGCGGGGGCGGCCTTCGGCAAGCAATCCGGCCAATGCAGGAGAAGCGTGATGGTGCATCTGTTCATGAAAGAAGGCGCGTGGTTCCGCGCAAGGCGTTATGGCTATGGTATGGGCCTGCCGTTCAAATGGCAGGGCTGGGCGGTCATAGCTCTGTATCTGATGGCGTTGGCAGGCATTGGTCTGATGTCCGAACAAGACGGCACAGCGCCGAGGGCAATGGCGTTCGCTTTGTTTGTGATGATTACGGCCATCTTCATTGGCATCTGCCGCAAGCGAACCGACGGCGGATGGAAATGGCGTTGGGGTGGCGAGGTTTGATATGCCCTTGGGTGACATAGGTGACATAAGTTACGCCTATTCGATACTGAATCGATACCTCAGCGGTAGATCCCGCGACGCTTATTGCCGGAATGCTCCGTGGCGTAGTCTTTGGCATAATGGCTTTCGTGTTCGGCAAAGTGTTCGGCCGCTTCCCCGATTTCTTGTGCGCGGGACGCTGGATCGATCGGAAGCGCGCGCCAAATATTGTCGGTTCCATGCTCGGTGTGGGCTGGATGGTCGGGATCGATGCAGGCAAATTCGTCATCGGTCCACACTAACGGACCTGCTTGGACACGACCGAGCATGTCGCGCCAGTTGCGGCTTGTCAAATCGCGCCCGATGGGGTTTCGGCCGATACGTTCCGCCCCAGCCATCAGGTTCATTACCGCACGTTCGTTGAATACCCGCCGTTCGCCGACCTGTTCGCCCTTGTAGTAAACCGGCACCACGGTTCCGTTGAGCGCGCGGTCAAGCGCGGCATGGGCGACCTGTTGGATGCCGAATTCCAGTGCCCCGTCCCATGTAATGTCGAATGGCTGACCGATCAGTCGCGAACGCAACCGGTAAGCCGACTGCCGTGACATGCCGACGCTATTGGCGGCAGTCGAAACCGAGCCGGTGTCGGCAAGCGCTTGCAGGAACTGCGCCATTTTTGGGCGCGTCCAGCTATTGTGCTTTTGGCTGCTTTCGGGATTGACAGGAGCGGCGACCGAATTTTCGGCGGCGGCAGGGTGAGTGGGTGTGGGTGTGTTATCCATGATTCGCAGAATAACCGTTATGGTTATCTGTAGGACAGCGGGTTTTAGTTCTGTGAGGGTTTAGGCCGGTCAGGAGGCGTTTGCGCGGATTATTTTACGCGAGGGCGTACAGAAGTTTCACCCAGAGCGGCAGGGGCCAAAGCTGTCTTTCATGCTTTTTCGATATTCGGAGATTGGCTCAAGGTCATATTGCAAGCGGAGTTCAGTTAGTCGTTTTTCGTTTTCAAGCGGTCTGAGCGTATATTCGTCGCCATCACAGCCGCTGAATTGCGTTCCGAAACGCTGTTTTCCCGCGAGCTTCAGCATCACCCGGTCGTACAAATAGGCATAATTCCCTTTGCTCACTTCGCCTTTTGCCGCCAGCGGCTCCATCAGCCGTAGCGCCTTGAGCTGAAAAGCCGGGTCATGGTCGGCATGTTGTACTAGCAGCCATGCGTTGCCGGACGCGCGTTTTCCAACGCTCTTGATCGTAGGCCAGCCCTTTTCGGCAACATGTTTTTTCAGGAACGCCGTATTTTTGCTGTCTTCGCGATGACCTGCATTTTGAAAATGCGCGTTCAGATAAGGAACGATTGCGGAGTCGAGCTTTGGAGCCTTGGGATCGGATTGCCAACTAAAGCCTCGTCGGTAAGCCTGTTCGAAAATGGTTCGACCCAATAGATCCCAAGAATCATCGCTACCCCAAGCCTTTTCATAAGGCATGTTTTGCGCAGCGATTTTCGCACCATATTGGTAGATAAGGAAAATCTCTCGCGCCCTTGCTTCGTTGGCAACAAATTCGCTCCAGTTTTTGGTTTGTGTGGCAAGACGCTGAAATGATTGGACGGAAGGACAGGCAGGCGGTCCCATCGACCCGAATTCTTTTAGCTCGGTTTGCACGTCCATTTGGGCCAGTTCAGCAATCATCGCCTTTTGTTCAGACACACCGCATGTTCCAGCCCATTTCGATAGAGCTTGCCAATCAGCCTTTTGCTGATCGGTTGCGCCATCGAAAGCTCCACGCATCCAGCCGAAATCGTCTGCCTTCAGTTCGCCATCGACGATGTAAGGTGCGAGGGCGACAGGCATGTCGTTACCTGGTGTGTTGCCGAGGAGCAGGACGCCGGAAGCCAGAAGCAGAAACTTAATTCTCAGCATTGAATATTCCCTCTTTGCGTCTTTTCGCGAAACAAATGAACGTGAAATGAGTAAGTTAGCGGCAACGACCGTTTTCGCTCATTCATCCCCATAAACAGCCACGACCTTCTCGCCCGCGCTCGTCGCCCGCCCACGGTACATACCCGGTGTACTGAAGCTCCATGTGGCCGTCCCGTCGGGTGCGGCCACAATCACACCGCCGGTGCCGCCGAGCAGGCCCACCTCTTTGATAACGTGGTCGGCGGCGGTTTTGGCGTCTTCGCCCAGCATCCGCATCCGTGCGCAGATTTCATGCGCTACGCCTAGCCGTATGAAAAATTCACCGGCACCTGTGGCAGACACTGCGCATGCGCGGTTGTCGGCATAATTGCCTGCACCGATGACGGGTGAATCGCCAATCCGACCCCAGCGTTTGCCGGTCAGACCGCCGGTGCTGGTCCCCGCTGCGACATTACCTTCGCTATCCACCGCGACCGCGCCGACGGTGCCGTATTTCATGTCGATGTCATACCAGCCCAGTTTCTTCGCCTTCAATTCCTCCAATTGCCGCCAGCGTTCGGGGGTGGCGAAATAATCTGGATTCACTTGGGGAAGCCCTTGTTCGCGACTGAATTCATCGGCTCCTTCGCGGCTTAGGAACACATGCGGGCTATGTTCCATTACGGCGCGGGCGAGCAGGATCGGGTTCTTGGTATAGCGCGCTCCGGTGACCGCACCTGCGCCCATCGTCTTGCCGTCCATGATCGACGCGTCGAGCTCGTTGACACCCTTATAGGTGAACACTGCGCCCTTGCCGGCGTTGAAATGGGGATCATCCTCCATCAATATGATCGCGGCGGAAACCGCGTCCATAGCGCTGCCGCCTTTGGCGAGCACCGCCGATCCAGCCTCCAACGCGGCGGCCAGCCCGGCGCGGGTTGCAGTGTCCTGCTCGGGCGACAGCTTGCCTCGCTCCATGCTGCCAGCGCCGCCGTGGATGACGAGGGTCCAATTCTTTTCGGTCACGGGGTTTTCCTTATCATCATGATGGCCCGGATGGGCGATAGCCGACGCGCCGATGGATAGTATCAACAGCAACCAGATAGAACCGAAAAACGCACGCATCGGCAAACTCCCTTAAAAATGCATGGCCACGCTTACCCCCGCGCTTTTACTATCTCCCCATGGCATTATCAATGCATGGCGTTCGCTACGTTGCCGGGTAATGACGAAACCAGACGCGGTACCGATGCCTGCGCCGACCACGACATCATACCAATGATGCTTGTCAGCTTGCACCCGCGCCAGGCCGACAAAGCTGGCAACCAGCAACGCCGGAATGCCGATATCTTTGCCTTGGCGGTTATAGAGAGTGGCCGCAGCGGCGAAAGCCTGGCTGGTATGACCAGATGGAAAACTTTTACGGTCACTGCCGTCGGGACGCAGTTCAGGGAAGGCTTCTTTTAGACCGGTCGTGACCAGCGCCGCTGCGCCAATCGACCCTGCCGCCTGAAACACGCCCTGTTTATCGCCTTTGGCAATCGGTACACCAAGCGCGGCGATGGTAAGGCCAGCGACGCCAATGTCGCTTGCGGTCCCCCACGCCTTTTCGTCTTTGGCTTGGGCAGCGACGGGGGAGAGCGCGATGAGAAGTGAGAGGAAAATGAGGCTAACCGAGATTTTCATATGATGTCCTCCATTTTGCCGACCGCAACTTTATCGGCGCTGCGACTTTGAGTGTATAGATGGGGGCTCGGGCATTGGCTATACGGCTGAAGCGCGATGTTCTGGATTGAGCAAGCGTTTTCGCGAATGGCGTCTCCGAACTAAGATTGGCCAGCGGCAAGCAATTGCGTTCCCCGGTCCCGCCCCCTATATCGCCCCTATGTCCTCCGTACGCCCCTGGCGCGATATTGCGCGCCGCACGTCCCGCCAGATCATGGTCGGCAATGTCCCCATTGGCGGCGATGCGCCGATTGCGGTGCAAACCATGACCAACACGCTGACCAGTGATGCCGTGGCGACGATAGACCAAATCCGCCGCTGCGAGGATGCAGGCGTCGATATCATCCGCGTTTCGTGCCCCGATGTGGAGAGCACTGCCGCACTGAAACAGATCGTCCGCGCGGCCAATGTTCCGATCGTTGCCGACATCCATTTCCATTACAAACGCGCGCTCGAGGCGGCGGATGCGGGGGCGGCGTGCCTGCGTATCAACCCCGGCAACATAGGGTCGAGTGAACGGGTGAAGGAAGTCGTCAACGCGGCCAAGGCCAATGGCTGCGCGATCCGCATCGGGGTAAACGCCGGTTCTCTCGAAAAAGACCTGCTCGAAAAATATGGCGAGCCATGTCCCGAAGCACTCATCGAAAGCGCGCTCGACCATATCAAGCTGCTGCAGGACCATGACTTCCACGAGTATAAGGTCGCGGTGAAGGCGTCCGACGTGTTCCTCGCAGTCGCCGCTTATGTGGGGCTTGCCGACGCGGTCGATTGTCCGTTGCACCTTGGGATTACCGAAGCGGGCGGCCTCATCGGCGGCACGGTGAAATCCTCCATCGGCATGGGCAATTTGCTGTGGGCCGGGATCGGCGATACCATCCGCGTCAGCCTGTCGGCCGAACCCGAAGAAGAAGTCCGCGTTGGCTATGAAATCCTTAAGTCGCTGGGCCTGCGCACCCGCGGTGTCCGTGTTGTGTCATGCCCGTCATGCGCGCGCCAAGGCTTCGACGTGATCCGCACCGTGCAAAAACTCGAAGATGCGCTCAGCCATATCAAGACGCCGCTGTCGCTCTCGGTCCTCGGTTGCGTCGTTAACGGCCCCGGCGAAGCGCGCGAAACCGATATCGGCATCACCGGCGGCGGCAATGGCAAGCATATGGTCTATCTCTCCGGCGTCACCGACCACCACGTCGAAGACGCCGATATGGTCGCGCATATAGTGAAGTTGGTCGAGGCCAAGGCAGCAGCGATTGATGCGGGCGAAGCGGTGAGTGCTGATGATCTGCACGGGGTTGCTGCTTGATTTATTCTAGAATTATGTTATAGAATTCTAGAAAGGATATGTCGCTATGGGTTTGAGTATCAAGAATGAGGAAACCGAACGTTTGGTGCGAGAGTTGGCAAAGCGGCGCGGTGTCGGCGTGACCACGGCAATCAGGCTGGCGGTAAGCAACGAGCTTGCCAATCTGCCGCCCAAGAAAGATCCGCAAAAGGTACTGGCTGCGATCAAAGAAATTCAAGAACGGGTGGCAAAGCTACCTCAACACATGACAACCGAAGAAATTGATGACTGGATGTATGACGAAAACGGGTTGCCGCATTGATCGTAGTTGATACGTCGGCGCTATGCGCCATTCTGTTTCAGGAACCGGGCGCTGATCGCTTTTCAGAGGCTATAGCACTGAACGATGCAATGATCGGTGCGCCTAACCATTTCGAATTTCTGATGGTTGCAACCGGACGGCTTCGCGACAAAGGGCCAATGCAAGCCCGCGCAATATTGCAAAGTGCCGACCTGGGGGTCGTTGCATGGGATGCTTCGTTGGTCGATATCGCTGCGGAAGCATTTCTTCGCTTTGGCAAAGGTCGTGACAAGGCGGCTCTCAACTATGGCGATTGTATGGCTTATGCGCTGGCAAAATCCCTTGACGCTCCATTGCTGTTCAAAGGGAATGATTTTAGCCTGACCGATATTAAGTCCGCGCTATGACCCTTTCCATTCGCCCCGCCACCGCCGCTGACATCCCCCTTATCGCACAATTCATCCGTGACCTCGCCGAGTATGAGCGCCTCGCGCATGAAGTGCGCTTTGACGAGGTGGAGCTGGGTGACCGGTTGTTTGGCGCTCGGCCTTATGCTGAAGTTTTGATTGGCGAAATTGATGGCTCGCCCCAAGGCTTTGCTCTGTTCTTTCATAATTTCTCGACATTTGAGGGCAAGCCCGGGGTCTATCTGGAGGACTTGTTCGTCCGGCCAGAGGCGCGCGGGTCCGGGCTTGGCAAAGCATTGCTCGCCGCGCTTGCGCAAATTGCCATTGAACGAGATTGCGCGCGGCTCGAATGGTGGGTGCTGGACTGGAATGATCCGGCGATCCGGTTCTACAAGAAGCTCGGCGCAAAGCCGATGGACGAATGGACCACCTTCCGCGTCGATGGTGACACGCTGCGTGCGATCGCCAAAGGTGCTGTATAAAGCCAATTGTGCTTTTGTTGGCGGGCTTTAGGTTGCGTTGCCAAGGCAAACCAAACGTGCAGCAGGAGAGAACCGGTGGCAAGAATTGACACGGATTATCTGATTATCGGCAGCGGAGCGGTGGGCATGGCGTTTGCCGATACTCTGCTCGACGAAACTGATGCGCATATCACTATTGTTGACCGTCACGGTAAGCCCGGCGGGCATTGGAACGATGCCTATCCGTTCGTGTCGCTGCACCAGCCATCGGCTTTTTACGGGGTGAATTCGACGCAATTGGGCAGCGGCGAGAAGGATGTCGCCGGGCTGAACAAAGGCTATTACGAACTGGCTACCGGGTCCGAGGTCAACAGCTATTTCGAACGCATCATGCACCAGCGGTTCATTCCGAGCGGACAGGTCAGCTATTTCCCGATGTCGGATTATCTGGGTGATGGTCGCTTTGTGTCGTTGCTGTCGGGGCAGGAAACGACGGTCAACATTGCCAAGAAAACTGTCGATGCTACCTATTACGGGACCAACGTCCCCTCCACGCATACCCCCAAATTTGCGATTGGCGACGGCGTGACGGCCATGCCGCCCAATGGCTTGCCGCAATTATGGCAGGGTAAATCGGCGCGACCGGACAAGTTCGTGATTCTGGGCGCAGGCAAAACTGCGATGGATGTGGGCATCTGGCTGTTGCGTTCCGGAGCAAATGCCGCTGACATCATCTGGGTAACGCCGCGCGATTCGT
Organism: Sphingomonadales bacterium; assembly: GCA_031420815.1. GTDB lineage: Bacteria > Pseudomonadota > Alphaproteobacteria > Sphingomonadales > Sphingomonadaceae > Sphingorhabdus_B. Next base: position 25,906 of record JANONL010000077.1, read on the forward strand.
GGCTGCTCAACCGCAACAACACACAACCCGGTGCCGAGTTCTTCCACCAGACAATGGGCGGGCAGTTATCGATTATGGAGGCGCTGGCAAAGGCGAGCGATGCCAACGAGTTGTTCGAGCGGCTCGAGAAAGCGGGGGTCATGTTGCGCATCGACCCTGATGCCAA
>JANONL010000078.1:0-6235 GCA_031420815.1 Sphingomonadales bacterium
ACCAGAAAGCTCTTTTCATTTTTCACATTCTCATTGTCGAAGGTGAAGGTTGGCGATGAGTAATTGGCATCGAGATGCAGTTTAACCATCGTGCCCGCGCCGCCCAATGGTGTTTCAAAGTCAATCGACCCCGACGCTGCGTGCTTTGGCGTATAGACGATGTACACGTCCTGAAACACCGGCGTCGTGACCGGCGGATTGCGCGACGCATTCAATTGTTCCTGCACCGTATTGCGCGCAGGCGGGATTTTGGTGTCGGTGTACGCATAGGACAATCCGAACGAGAGGCCCTCGGTCGGCTTGATGGTTAGATCTGCCTCGATCCCCTTGATCTTGGTAATACCTGCTGCATTCACCGTTTCCAGCGTGTTGCGAACGGTACCGTTCGGTTGTGGAATGAAGAAGTTGAAGTCAACCTGGCTGTCCTTGCGGTCCATGATGTAGCCCGCGAGATTGAGACGCACCATGCGGTCGAAGAATTCGGTCTTCGCCCCGATTTCATATGACTTCACCGATTCCGGGCCAAACGAGCGGTAGTTGAGCGAACGCGAGCTTGCCCCGCCTGCGCGGTAGCCGGTTGCATATTTGGCGTAGAAATTGATGTCATCCGCAGCATCCCAGGCGAGCGTGATCATCGGATCAAAACGACTGCCATCCTGCAAAAACGTGAAGTTGGTAGCCGCGCCATTCACCGTAAACAGACGTCCGTTTTTCTTGTCACGCGTTACCCGACCACCCAGCGTCAGGTGAACCTGCTCGAACTGTTCGGGGGTGTAGGTTGCCTGACCATAGACCGCATAGCTTTTTGCAAAAGCGATACTTTCACGCGCAACCTGTGCGAGTGGATAAGTCGCCGGGTCGACTATCGAAAATCCTGTGCCATCGGCATTCCAACGGTTGGTGTTGGGGGTGCGGGCAGAATCGTTGGCGCGCTCGTTGAAATAATAAAAACCCATGACGAAATCGACCGGACCAAGATTACCGACGGCTTGCACTTCCTGGCTAAACTGCCGTTGATCCAGCGTCGCAATGCTATAGCGGCTAAAAGTGGCGTTTGGCAGGAATACCGGGGTCCGGTTTGCACCGCCCGAATTATCGAACTGCCGGTCGCTGACGGTGCGCCAGGCGGTAATCGAACGCAATTCGAGATTGTCGAACGGTCTCCATTTGATATTGCTGAAGACACCAAAGGTTTTTCCGACGCTGGGTTGTTGCGGTACGCCGATATCGGCGGTGCCGACCCGGTCGGGTTGCACCTTCACCAATGGTGACAACGGCGAAACGAAACCGGAAGGAACCCGATTTCCGGCTTGAACGATTTGCGCGACAGTTGCGACCGGGCGACCGGTTGGATTGTAGTTGATCAGCTGGCTCAGGAACGAGGTGTTCTTGTCGCGACCGATATCGGCGGAAAAATCTGCGGTGATTGTATCGGTCGGCTGCCAGCGCGCCGAAATGCGCCCGCCATAGCGATGGAAATAATTCCAGCCAAATTGCCCGTCGAGCGGATTTTTAGTCGTAGCATTCTGATGTTGCAGTCCTGCATCGAGCTTGAAAGAGAACCCGGCGATTTCAGGAAGGTCAAGGCGAAGTTGGCCGCTATATGCGCCGTAGTTGCCGACACCCGCCGTCACTTTGCCACCGAATTCGCCCGTTGGTGCGCGCGTGACAATATTGACTGCACCGCCTTCGGTATTGCGGCCAAACAGCGTACCTTGCGGACCTTTCAGAACCTCGATGCGCTGCACGTCCAGGAAACCGGCATTCAAGCCATGTTGCCGCCCGAGATAAACACCATCGATATAAACCCCTACGCCTTGTTCGCGTGCAGGTTGGTTGGCATCGCCCGGAACGATACCGCGCATGCCGACAGTCAGCGCGGTCTGGCGCGATTCGAAAGTTGCAACGCGTAAGCTGGGAATGCCGCCATCGGCTAAGTCGAGCAAGCTTTGAACCTGGCGCTTTTTCAAATCTTCTTCGGTCATCACGGCGATAGCGATCGGCGTATCCTGAAGATTGGTTTCACGCTTTGTCGCGGTGACGACGATGTCGACCAATCCTGTATTGTCGGCACCTGCATCCGCCGCGTCTGCTGCGTCTGCAGGCGCAACGACGTCAGCGGCTATTTCTAATGCTTCTACTGCATCATTGGCATAGGCGGCGGTGTTCGCCTGCATGGTCGCCAGTGCGGCGAGTGAAACTGTTAGGTACGAAACAGAGCGTTTCATGTTGAATTTTCCCCGTTGGATTAGGTTATGTTGGTGCACGGGCGGGGTGGCGATGGGATGTTCCGATTCGCCAAATGCCCGGTGCGAGGTTGCCGCTAGGCTTTGGCGGTTACTGGCTGGCGACACTTCTCCGACACGTTCGTGTCGGCTTCATTTCAGCAATATGACATCATTTAACTGACCTAAAACCGTCACGAATATGTCATCGGACAAACGCAATTATGCTGCGCATACAATGGCGGGCATGATATGATTACTGGCAAGACGACCGTTTTACTGACGACGCAAAATGATCAACTGAAAGGCCAGTTGCTGAAACAGCAACGGCCGCTTGAAATCATCATTGTTGGCGCGCAACTTCCAGATTTGCCGATGGCAATGAAATATTGGTGTTTTATCGACTGGCTGCTGCCCGATATATCCGGTTTGGAAATGTGCCGACGGCTGCGCGAACTACCGGCAACGCGAAACGCCCACATCACGATGATTTTGAACAAAGCCGATGGAGAAGCCAGCCGGCGGTCGATCCTAAGTGGTGCAGATGATTATATGATCGGCGCTCTTGATGCCGACAGATTATTTCGCAGACTTAATCTTGACCTAACCGAACCCAAGTTGGCGATGCCGTCCGCCCGAATGATTTTGGGTGATCTTCAGGTGGACAAGGCCGCATATATCGTGCGCTATCAAGGTCGCCGGGTGGCGTTGGCGATGAACGAGTTCCGGCTGCTAATCCATTTCGTCGAGCATCCAAACCGGGTATTTGCGCGCGTCAAGCTCATCGAAATCTTGAGCAGAAACGACGAGACCATTGACGAACGCACGGTCGATGTCTGGATCGGCCGCTTACGACGGGCATTTAAAAACAACGGCGTTCCCGACCCGCTCCGCACCGTGCGTTCGGTTGGCTATGTACTCGATTATGACGAAAACCAAACGCTGCAAGCGACGGGTTAGGCCCGTCTCATGCTGTCATGGAAAAGGCAGCACGGGTCGCTGTGGCTCCGGTCGCGGTGGGCTCGTCCGACGTTAGCAATTGGGATGCGCTGCATGAACTCGGCGGCAAGGAAGTCCTGATCCTGCCGCGCGGCCACAGCCAGAAGGTGCGCGATTTTGCCAAGGATTGAAAAAATCCCCTGCCTCAAATGAATGAGGAAGGGGAAGAGGATTATTACGCCGGGGTCGCAGTTCGGCGTGGCGGTATCATGGATGTGATGTGTGTCAGGTTGGAGACAGCGCATTTTCATTTCGGTGAAACTTGCACTGACTTCGCGCCCTCGCCGTACAATTAAATCAGCCTCAACGCCTGCGCCTTACCAATTGCATCGACACGGTTTCGCGCGTCCAGTCGTTCGAACAGGCTATCGACGTGAAATTTGACGGTAGAAGGTGCCACCCCCAGATTGATCGCGATTTCCTTGTTCGACTGGCCCGCCACCAACCCGATCAAAACATTCTGCTGTTGCCGCGTTAACCGGATTACGGGCTGGTCTTGCTCTGCAACCGCAGTGTTGCCCAACAATTCCATAATCCGCGGCGGCAAATACCGGCTCCCGGCAAGCACAATATTAATTGCCGCCTCAACCACCGACCCTGACGATGATTTTGGCACAAACCCGTCCACGCCCATGGCCAGCAACTGCATCATCATTGCATCATCATGCGAGCCCGTCAGGATGATGACCGGCATGTCGGGCCGCAACGAACGCAGGCGGGCGATGCCCTCCACCGGCTCGCACCCCGGCATGACGAGGTCGCTAATACACAGATCAAATGACTGCTCGGCGGCTCCCCATGCCGACGGATAATCGCCAGCTTCCCTAACAACAGCGTCGGGCCAGCCCTTGCGTATTGTCGCGACCATCGCCTCGCGCAGAATCGCGTGGTCATCACAAATCAGGCAGGATTTCATGGTCGAAGTCCCCCGTCTTCGCGAACAGTGATGAAAAAAGCGGCACCCCCTCGCCACCGCCCGTCAAGCCCCGCGTTTCCGCCCATCAATTTCGCGATACGTTTTACCGATGACAGGCCCAGGCCAAATCCCCCGCGCACATGGTCGCGCGTGCTGCTGCTCTGGAAATAGTCATCGAAAATATGCGGTCTATCCTCCGCTATTATGCCGGTGCCATTATCAATGACCCAGACGGCAATCATCCCGGGCGTCGCTGCGCGCGCGCCGACCAATATCCGCTTGCCGCCCGAATGGGCGATGGCGTTGGCCAGCAAATTGCCGATGGCGCGGTCAAAAAGCGCAGCATCGGCCGCAACCCGACGCAAGGTCGACGAAACTCTGATATCGATATTCTGAAGCCGCGCGGATGGAACATACTGCGCCGCCAAAGCACCCAGCGCAGGCCCGAGCGCAAAATTGGTAACACGCGGCGACACCGCATCCGCCTCCAGCCGCAAATGGCTCAGCATATCGCCGACGAGCCGCTGCGCATCGGCCACCGCACGCAATACGCCGCCGCTCGCCGCCGTTCGCTCTGCGTCAGTATCCGCATCCATCAAATGACCGGCAAACAAATTGGCCGCTTGCAACGGTTGCCCCAGATCATGCGATGCTGACGCAATAAACCGGGTCTTGGCATCGCGTTCCGCAGCCACTTCGCTCACCGCCTGCCGCAAAGCCGCTGCCGACCGTTCGCTCTCTTCACGCCGGGCAACCGCCGCGACCACAACATTACGAAAAGCGTCCGCCGCCACATACAGCACCGCGCCGTAGATAATTATCAACACCGCCAGTAGTTGCTGAGTCGAACTGCCGTTGACCAACAGCCACGCCGCATAAGACCCTAATACAGCGAGAATACTGAACCGGTTGCCGAAGGTATTTTCGGGGTCGGAAATCATCTGCAGTGGAACATAGCCAACGCAAAACGCAACCGAGATCAATTGCAGGTCCGCACCGCCTTTCGGAAACAGCAGCCAGATCGACAGCGCCGCGATCAGGTCGAACAGCACCGGCACTTTTTTGTCGATGGCGCGCCACACCCGCAACAGCTCGTGCGCGTCGGGGCGTCTAATTACATAGCCGAGATTGAGGCAGATCACGAACGCCAGAACGCCAAGCGCAACGATCAGCCATATCTGCATGACATCGGCGGGAACCAATGGCCGGTACAGAAAATAAATAAGCGCGGTGATGACGGCATAAGCCACCTGACCGAGCAAAGTGACCCACGGATTGAAAATCAGGACATGCGCGGTGTCATCAACCGATGTAACGCCACCTTGCACCCCTAAGCCCTCACATAGTCACCGAAGTCACTGTCACTACAGCCATATTATCGCCCGTCAACGCGTTTCCTCCCCATTTTACCCCCCATCTGGCGGGGTGTTTTTGGCGATTAGTCACGATAATTCTTAGCGAGAGCGGATTACTGCCGGTTAATGATCGCACGCTTCACCACGAGGGAATTTATAATGAAAAAATCAAGTTTTGCGGCCACAGCTTTGGCGCTTGTCGCTTTGGGGACCATGTCTGCGCACGCGGCACCCCAACCCCATCTCGCCTCTTGGGAAATTGCGGGCCAGTTCCATGCCACGCAGAATCCGTTTGAAGTGTGGACCTACGGCTACAAAGCAGCTGCAGATTGCAACGGTGCTCTCATCCCATTTTCCAACAAGACAACTCAAACATTCGGTTCGAATATCAATGATTGGTGGATGAAGGGTACGACCACAGGTTCGCAGGATTTGCCTATGGTCGGTCAATCAAAGGGGGTCACATCAGTCTCACCCCTCAAATTTTCGCCAAATGGGATTACCATGCACCCTGGCCCCTCAGGCGAGTGTGCTGTCGTCCGGTTCACGGCGCCAATCAAAGGCGCGTATCGTTTGACGGGCCGCTTTTGGGCACAGAACATCACTGCGGGAGGGACAAACAGTCGTCCAATGGTTGTCGTACAAAATAACATCAGTACGCCCATTGCTGCAGGCAACGTTACCGCGCCTGCGGGCACCACCAATCTGCCTTTTAACGGATCAGTGGCGCTTGCAGCTGG
>JANONL010000079.1:0-4622 GCA_031420815.1 Sphingomonadales bacterium
TATGGCGCGCAAGTTTACCGCCGACGCGATCACGCCGCACGCCGCCGAGTGGGACGAAAAGCATCATTTCCCGCGCGAAACGATCAAGGCGGCGGCAGAACTGGGCTTTGCCGCAATCTATGTGTCGGAGGAGGCAGGCGGTATCGGGCTCGGGCGGCTGGAGGCGGCGCTGATCATGGAGGCGATGGCTTATGGTTGTCCCGCGACCAGCGCGTTTATTTCGATCCACAATATGTCGGCGTGGATGATCGATTGTTTCGGGTCGGCAGAGGTGAAGGCAAAATATCTGCCCGATCTGGTCGGTATGGAGAAAATGGCAGGATACTGCCTGACCGAGCCGGGCAGCGGGTCGGACGCAGCGGCGCTGAAGACCACCGCACGGCTTGAGGGCGATCACTATGTCGTCAACGGCACCAAGCAGTTTATCTCGGGCGGCGGGGTCAACGATGTCTATGTGACGATGGTGCGCACCGGGGTTGACGGACCAAAAGGCATTAGCTGTCTCGTCATCGAGAAGGGTATGGAAGGCGTCAGTTTCGGCGCGCCGGAACGCAAATTGGGCTGGAACGCATCGCCGACCGCGCAGGTCATTTTCGACAATGTGAAGGTGCCCGTTGAAAACCGGGTCGGCGCAGAGGGCGACGGCTTCCGCTTTGCGATGGCGGGGCTCGATGGCGGGCGATTGAACATCGGCGCGTGCTCGCTTGGCGGGGCGCAGCGCTGTCTGGACGAATCGGTCAAATATACCAAGGAACGCCAGCAATTCGGCCAGCCGATTGCCGATTTCCAGAATACCCAGTTCATGCTCGCCGATATGGCAACCGATCTGGAAGCCTCGCGCGCGTTGCTCTATATGGCGGCGGCGAAGGTCACCGCAAACGCGCCAGACAAGTCGCGGTTTTCGGCGATGGCAAAGCGGCTAGCGACCGATAACGGCTCGTCGATTGTCGACCGCGCGTTGCAATTGCATGGCGGCTATGGTTATCTGAAAGACTATCCGATCGAGCGCTTCTGGCGTGACTTGCGGGTGCATTCTATTCTGGAGGGCACCAATCAGGTGATGCGGATGATTATCGGACGGGATTTATTGCGGCAATGACAACGGACATCCTCACCCGTATTGACGGCCATGCCGGTATCATCAGCCTGAACCGGCCATCGGCGCTGCACGCGCTGACGCTCGATATGGTCCACGCAATGACCGAGACGCTGCTCAAATGGCAGTCATCCCGCAAGGTTAAATGCATCATTATCGACCATGCCGAGGGTCGCGGTTTCTGCTCAGGCGGCGACATTGCGTTCCTGCGTACGTCGGCGCTGAATGACGGTGGCAAAGCGGGGCGGCAATTCTTCTACGCCGAATACCAGCTCAACCATCTGCTATTCACATACCCCAAGCCGGTCGTGGCGTTTATGGACGGCGTCTGCATGGGCGGCGGCGTTGGTATCAGCCAGCCAGCGCGGTTCCGCGTGGCAACCGAGAATACACGCTTTGCCATGCCGGAGACTGGAATCGGCCTGTTCCCCGATGTCGGTGGCGGCTGGTATCTGTCGCGGCTTGAAGGGCGCGTGGGTCAGTTTCTCGCGCTGACCGGCGCGCGGGTTGCAGGACCTGGCTGTTTGGAACTGGGCCTTGCTACACATTATCTGCCAACAGAAGCGCTGGCCGACGCGAAAGCGCGGATTGCGACGGAAGATATTGAGCGGATCGACGGGATATTGGGAACGCTGTCGGTTACGCCGCCGCCTTCAAAGATCGTCGAAACGCTGTTCGACATCAACCGCCACTTCGCCTCCGACCGTTTCGAAGATATCTTCGCCAGCCTTGACGGCGACGACAGCAATTGGGCGATGCGCGAACTGGCGACGCTGCGCGGCAAGAGCCCGCAGACGTGCAAGGTGGCGCTACGCCAGTTGGCGACGAGTGCGGGCCTGACCGACTTTGCCGACAATATGGCCATGGAATACCGCATCGGTTCGCGCGTCTTGGTCCGTCCTGACTTTGCCGAGGGTGTGCGCGCGGTGATTATCGACAAGGACAACGCGCCCAAATGGGACCCGGCGACGCCAGAGGGCGTGACCGATGATTTGCTGGACGCGATTTTCGCCCCGCTGCCGCCCGAAGAGGAGTGGAGGCCGCTATGACTTCAAACAAGGCGAGTTACGAAACGATCTTGGTCGAGCAGCGCGGCGCGGTAACGCTGATAACGCTCAACCGTCCGCAGGCGTTGAACGCGCTGAACAGTCAGATGCTGGCCGACCTGATCGACGCATTTGCCGCTTACGACGCCGATGACAGTCAGCGTTGCGCCGTGCTGACCGGTTCCGAAAAGGCCTTTGCGGCGGGTGCTGATATCAAGGAAATGCAGTCGCAATCCTTCGCCGATATGTATGGCAGCAATTACTTCGCCGGATACGACCGTGTCACAGCGACGCGTAAACCGTGGATTGCGGCGGTATCGGGCTTTGCGCTGGGCGGCGGATGTGAACTGGCGATGATGGCCGATTTCATCATTGCGGGCGATAATGCCAAGTTTGGCCAGCCCGAAATCAAGCTCGCGGTGACCCCCGGCATGGGCGGATCGCAGCGGCTGACGCGCGCGATCGGCAAGGCAAAGGCGATTGAAATGTGCCTGGCCGGGAGGATGATGGATGCAGCGGAGGCCGAGCGGTCGGGGCTGGTGGCGCGCGTTGTGCCTGCCGCAGACCTCGTCGAGGAGGCGCTGAAAAGCGCCGGAGCTGTCGCCGCGATGGCGCCGCTTGCTGCACTGGCATGCAAGGAAATGGTCAACGCCGCGTTTGAAACAACGTTGCAGCAGGGCGTGGTGTTCGAACGCCGCCTGTTCCACGGCTTGTTCGGGTCGGAAGATCAGACAGAAGGCATGGCGGCTTTTGTCGAGAAACGGCCGGGGAATTGGACAGGGCGGTGATCGGGATCGGATTGATTCTGCTAGGGTGTGTTTCGATTTATTTGGCGATCATCCGTTTGAAAGATCATCGGAGCCGCCGTAATGATTTTGCACCACTTGATAGCGTTTCCGTATCGGACGTTTGGTTGAAAAGAACTTTAAAAGTGCAGCGGTTCAGCTCGATTCTGGATATCTGGATATTTGGCATTGGTGGCCCGACCTCTATCGCATTGGGTTTGATCGCGCTGTTCCGTGGAGACTGATATGAAGATCGCATTTATCGGCCTCGGCAATATGGGTGGCGGCATGGCAGCCAATCTGGTGAAGGCCGGGCATGTGGTCCACGCGTTCGACTTGTCCGAAGAGGCACTGACCGCTGCCAATGCCAATGGCTGTCAGACTTTCAGCAACGTTCGTGATGCGGTTGTGGACGTTGACGCGGTGGTGTCGATGCTGCCCAACGGCAAGATCGTCGAGAGCGTTTACGAGGCCGACGTAATCGGCCACGCGCCAACCGATGCCATTCTGCTCGACTGCTCGACGATCGACGTTGCGACCGCGAAGGCGGTGGCCGATTTTGCCGGTAATCAGGGTTACGCGATGGTCGATGCGCCGGTGTCCGGGGGGATTGCGGCAGCCAATTCGGGCGCGCTGACCTTCATGGTTGGCGGTGCCCATGATGATTTCGACCGCGCGGAGCCGATATTGTCGGTAATGGGCAAGGCGGTAATCCATGCAGGCCATGCGGGTGCCGGGCAGGCGGCGAAAATCTGTAATAACATGCTACTCGGCGCGTCGATGATCGCGACCTGCGAAGCCTTCGCTATGGCCGAAAAACTGGGTCTTGATCTTCAGACCTTCTACGATATTTCGTCGAAAGCATCGGGGCAGAACTGGTCGATGACGAGTTATTGCCCGGTCCCCGGCGTCGGTCCGGCGTCACCTGCCGATAATGATTACCAGGGCGGCTTTGCCACCGCGTTGATGCTCAAGGACTTGAAGCTTGCGATGGAAGCGGCGCAAGGCGTCGGGGCAGATACCCCGATGGGCAAACGCGCCGCCGAGCTCTATCAGGCCTTCGCCGATGCCGGTTCAGGCACCCTGGACTTTTCGGCGATCATCAAAACGCTGAAGTAACCTTTTCAACTTCCTGGAATTTGCCGAGACCGCAACCGGCCCCCTCCTGCAACCGCCCGCCGTAATTTTCGATTACGTGGATGATGTCGACGCTGCACAACTGGCTGGTCGAGGTGCGATATGAAAACGCGTCGTCGCGTCTCAACCCCGGACAGCTGTGCGATAGCGTATTGCGGTAGGTTTTGCCGCCCGCCATTTCGAAATCGATCGTGCTGTCGTCGATGATTTTGGTTGTCCGAATTTGGTGGGTGGTCACGCAACTCTGTGGCTCGCCAACCGCGCGGACTTCGGGAGCGGGGGCCTTGTCGCGCGCGTACACAACCGCAAGGCCGCTCGACGCGATGCCAACGGCGCTTAAAATGACCAGTGCTTTTCTCATAACCACCTCCATAACGACTCGATCCTGGATAAACTAGCGTACCTGAACTCCCGCTGACTTTGCACACCTAACATCTGCACTCCAAACCGTTCGCGCTGAGCTTGTCGAAGGGATGTTCCGGTTTTCCAAGCCCCAAAAAGAACAACGCTTCGACAAGCTCAGCCCGCATGGGGTCGAGGAGTTTTGGAAGATTTGGG
>JANONL010000080.1:0-2762 GCA_031420815.1 Sphingomonadales bacterium
CCCCCTGCAGCTTTGCGCCTAAAAACGGTCGTTTGCAATTGCTCAAAGTCTGTCAACAGCAAACCTAAGCGTTTGAACTAAACTGAGTAGGTTCGGCAAACCCGTCACCACCGATTTCGATTTTTTTGTGGCCAGAGCTGCCGACGTCGTATGCGTGATATGCATGCTCTTACCCACTACGCCATACCATCGTAGCGGTGGTGCCGATTTTAGAAGCAGAACGGCGACTGTCATGAAAATTAGAGTGATGATTGGTGCGTTGGCACTCACTGTTTCAACAGGTGCATTCGCCGCAAAGGCAGCGAACCCCGCGCCAAAGAAGGAATGCTGTTGCTGCAAGAAAGACGAGCACGGTAGAATGGCGTGTTGCAAAGATGAAGCCAATGGTTCCGAAAAAACTGGCCATGAAGGTCATGACATGGAAGGCATGAATCACAAATAGGTCTTCGCCCGTCGAGGCAGCACGGCGAATCGATGCGAAAGTAGAGGATTTGCCATGACATCGTTGGAACTGCTGTTTGCGGCCTGCATGTTTTTAAGTGCGGTTTTATACACGTTAGTTGGTCCTGCGGGTGCATCGGCATATCTCGCACTAATGGCTTTGTTTGGTTTGCCAGCTACGGTTATGCCTCCAACTGCTTTAATGTTGAACATACGCTAGCTTTGCATCGGTTCGGTATGGACGCGCAGGCCTCTTCAGTTGGCAGGCACTCTGGACGTTCTTGATAGGCGGGGTACCGTTTGCGTTCATAGGCGGCGCAATCAATTTGCCGGGTGACTTTTACAAAACTACTCGTGGGTGTGGTTCTGTGGATCGCAGCCGCGCGACTTCTTTGGCCTCGGGATGTAAAGCCCGTCAACGACCCCATCGAACCGCCAATTTACATAGCGGTGCCGCAAGAGGATTTTTGTCCGGGCTCACTGGAACTGGGGCGGTATATCACCGACACTACTGTTTTTCGGTTGGTCGAATCTAAAAATTGCGTCAGAGGTTGCGGCAGCAGTTATTCTGGCCAATTCGATTGCGGGGCTTGGCGGCAACCTAGCATCGGTGGAATCCTTACCTGCGAACCTGCCGCTTTACGCAGGAAGCGTAATGGCTGGTGCTCTTGTTGGCACGACACTGGGCATCAGGTTGGAAAACCCTGCGATCCTGAAGTCTCTTGGACTTGTTCCAGTCGTTGCGAGCTTCAAGTTAATAGGCTTTTTTTAGACTCAGAAAACTGCTGTGAAAGCGCTCGTGGCCAGTCTGGTAACGATTATCAACGCGCAGATCGACCCGCTTCGTTCTGACGACGATACGTTGGCGACCGCCTTGAAAGCCGTCGGCAACAATGTCGAACAGAAAAGCTACATGGGCGTGACTCATGAATTTTTCGGGATGGCCAAGGTTGTTGCCGATGCTAAAAATGCCAGTATGCTCGCGGTGAAGAAGTTGAAGGCAGAATTTGCGAAAAAGCCGATGAAACCGATGAAGCGTTAGTCGCTAGTAAGGGGCGGCGGAGTTAGCTTCCAAACCGTCGTCCCTCGATCACTCTGATGCGGGCTTCGGCTGAGGATGTGTCCGCCCTGCCCGCAAAATCGATTTTGGTTACCAGCCGCTCGCCGTCGTGGCGGCCGAGCTGGATGAAGATATCGACGACGTCGTGAATATATTCTACCAGTTCCGAGCGGCGCAGTTCGGCACCGGACATCAACGCCATCAGCGCAAGCTGCTCTGCTGCGCCTCGTGTCGAGTTTGCGTGCACCGTCGTTATCGATCCGGGATGTCCGGTGCCTACCGCCCGGAGCCAGCTCATCGCTTCGGCTCCGCGAATTTCGCCCATGATGATCCGGTCGGGCTTTAGCCGAAGCGCGGCTTGAACCAGATCCGCAGGGCTGACCTCGGCTTCGCCCAGACGCCCACGCACCGCGATCAACCCGACGGCATTTTCGTGGGCAAGCTGAATTTCGGCGGTATCTTCGATCAGGATGAGCCGTTCATTGTTGGGCGCTTCTTTCAGCAGTGCGTTCAAAAAGGTGGTCTTTCCCGTCCCCGTGCCGCCGCCGATAACGATCGTTTTGCGCGCGCGAACGGCTGCCGCCAGAAACTCCATGATGTTTCCGCTGTCGAGCAAGGTGGTGAGCGAACGGTTGACCGCCTTTTCCGTCAATGCTGCTTCGCCGACCCGCGCGAATGCGCCAGCCGAAAAATAGTCGGTGAGCCGCAGATCCTGGACATTATGCTTGCGGATGGCGACCGCGATTGCACTGCGCGTGGCTGGCGGCGCGCAAATCTGGATTCGCGAACCGTCGGGCAGGGTCGCCGCCAGCAATGGATGTTCGCGCGTGATACCTTGGTCCGATGTCGCCGCAATCTGCCGCGCCAGCCGCCATAACGAAGCCTCGTCGAGTTGCGGTAGGTCGAGGCGCTCGGTGCCGCTGCCGGTCTCGATCCACAACTCGCCAGGCCGGTTAACATACAGGTCGGTAACGTCCTCGCGACTAAGATAGGGAAGCAGCGGCGCAAGGAACGTGCCGAGATAGACTCGCGCATTCTGGTTCACCGCATCGGCCCGACGCGGGTGAAGTCGAGATCGCGCGCGACAAATATCCGAACCGCTGCACCTTGCGGCGTCTTAATGGTCGGCGGGATATCAAAATCCTTTGCCGCCTGCTCGGCAAGCCCGGACGCCTGGCTTGACGAGCTGACCACCACCGACGACCCTTGCGTCGCCGCTGCCGTCGCCGCGTTGATGCCGCCCGACAATACCGACAGCAGA
>JANONL010000081.1:0-4468 GCA_031420815.1 Sphingomonadales bacterium
GATGAAACACATATGCGCACCCGCCAATGCCGTCTTGACCTGTTCGATGGTTTCTTCGGCAGCCGCGCGGCCCACTTCTGGCCGCGACCCGGCGCCCAGACCTTGGGTGATATCGGGTCCAAGCTGGATGCGATATTCTGCGGGCGACGCGTTCAACGCCTGCGCGTCAGTATTTGCGACAATGAAGTCAACGCCTTCAACCTTGGCGTTAATCATATTGGCAACCGCGTTGCCACCGGCGCCACCAACGCCGATAACGGCAATCTTTGGCTTCAACTCATCAACGACGGGAGGACCGATATTGATGCTCATGACATTACCCCCTTGCCGAATTGGCATGTTCCGAAAATTTTCACGCTTCTGACACAATTCTAAACATAGCACACCCAAAAATTAACTATTTTGCACAGCTTTTTGTCAAAAGTTCTCCCGGATCGCACGTTTTATTCGTTCAAATAATCCCGGCATCGCACTAGTCGAGTAATTATCGCCACGCCCGAGGCCAGATTTCATGTCGATGCGATCCGAGGCGGCGTACTGGACCAGTCCGACCAGCGTTGAAAAGGCCGGTCCGCCGTGCGCCTCGGGTATGCCGCTGAGCCCGCTTGGACGGCCAATCCTAACCGTTCGTCCGAGTGCACTTTGCATATGCTCGGCAATACCCTTCAATTCAGCACCACCGCCGGTCAACACAACCTGATGGCTTGATGGTCCAGAAAAGCCGAGTTCTTTCAAGGCACGGGCGATATCTGAAACGATGCTGTCAACGCGCTGACAAACCACCGCGTTTAACTGCGCCTTGGTAATACGCGGAGTATGCGTGGCCGCTTCGATACCATTCTCGTCGGGACCGACATCAAGCACTTCTTGATGATCCCGCGGGCTGGTTAGGGCCGATCCATGAAAGCATTTCAGCCGCTCAGCCTGTGCCCGGCGAATGCCGAAGGTCGAGGCAATATCGTCGGTAATGTCCGCTGCGCCACGCTGGATGGTTTCCAGTCCGACCAGCATGCCGCCGATAAACACCGATACATTGGTAATCGCTGCACCGAATTCCACAAGCGCGACACCAAGCTCGCGTTCCTCTGTGGTCAGACAGGCCAGACCGGTCGCAACCGGCGCTACGATGATCGATTCAACCTCCAGATGCGCGGCGCGCGCCGTCATGTCGATGTTGCGCACCGGCGATTGGTCGGCGAGCACGACATGGATATCGACGCCAAGCCGGTCGGCATGCAAACCCACTGGATTAGCCACCCCGCCCACGCCATCCAACGAATAAAGCGTCGGCTGGATATGCAGCGGTATCTTCCCGCCGGTGTCGATGTTGGCACGGCCCGCGTTCAGCAACTCATCGATATCGTCCTGCGTTATCCGGTCTCCGCCGAGTTCAATTTCCACCTGCGCGAGCAGGCTGTCGAGTCCGCCTGCCGACATACCGACCCAGATGCGGTCGATGTTGATACCTGCAATCCGCTCCGCTTGTTCGACCGCATGGCGTACCGACAACTCGGCTTGCTCGATGTCGGCGATACAGCCGCGCGTAACGCCCCGGCTCTCCCGCTGGCCGGTTCCGAGCACGAGCAGTTCGCCAGTGTCGGTCTGACCTGCGATCAGGGCAGACACTTTCGACGAACCGATATCGATCGCCGAAATAATCTTTTCTACCCGCGCGGCCTTCATGCGTCTTTCCCGTCACCGTTAGGACCGGATAGTTTTTCCGGTTCAGTCTTGGGGGCCTTGCGAAAATAAGCGCGGTCCGGGTCACGCAAGTCAAAATGGATCAGGTCACGCCCGAGCAGCCGGTGAATGCCATCCATCCGCGCGAAGTTGAGCAGCGCTTCTGCGGCAGCATTTTCGCCCTCAGGCAAGGCCAGCGTTTCCCCCGTCTTGAACCGCAAATCCCAGCGCCGGTTACCGATCCAGCTAGCGCCCGCCACTTGCGCCTTTAGCGCCGTGGCCCTGTTCAGCAATTCGCCAAGCGCAACGGCGTGACGGTTGGCGTCGGGCCCATTCAGCAACGGTAATTCACCGACCGCTGAAACCTTCACATTTTCGAGCACTACGCCTTCTGCATCGATCAGCGAATATTTGCCGCCCCGTTGCCAAACGGCGGTTGGTTTACGCTCGACGATTTCGACCGCCAAAGTGTCGGGCAAACGCCTCGAAACCCGCGCATCCTTGATCCAGCCATATTCCAAAAGATCGGTGCGAACCTTCTCGATATCGACCATCGGCATCGACCGGTCCATTTCGGCCAGTACGATATCGTAGACTTTCAATTGATCGACGCGGTCCATGCCGGTGACCTCAACGTCTTTCACTTCAAAGCCGACTCGCGCCGCAAGCTGCCCGTATTGTTGATATGCGGCGGTGGTCAGGCCAAACCATTGCGCCGCCACAATGGCTGCAACCACCAAGGCAGCAACGACAAACCAGTTGAAGGCCCGCTGAATCTCGTCTTCGGAAAAAGGCAGCGTACGCAAAAACCGGTCGAATAGCGAAATCTGCCGCACCTTCTTGCGCGGCGTCACGCTTTTTGCCTTGCTGCGCGTCTTGCCGCCTTTTCGCGTCGCAGTCGTCATTATGCCAGCGCTTCTTTGACGATGATATCGACAAGTTGTTCGTAACTGATGCCGATCTGCTTGGCTTGCTCAGGAACAAGGCTGAGCGGCGTCATGCCGGGCTGGGTGTTGGTTTCGAGAACGAAGATGCCGTCTTTACCGAGTTCATCGTCCCAGCGGTAATCGGTCCGCGATGCGCCTTTGCAGCCGAGTAGTTGGTGAGCCTTCAGCGCCGTTTCGAGCATATACTGCTCGATATCGCCAGGGATTTCTGCCGGACACACATGCTCGGTCAGGCCTTCAGTATATTTGGCATCGAAGTCATAAAAGCCGCTCTTTGGCTTGAGTTCGGTCACGCAAAGCGCCTTGCCGCCTAGAACAGCGACTGTCAGTTCGCGACCCTTGATAAATGGCTCGGCGAGCAGGGTGTCGAATTCCTGCCACGGCCCTTTGGCATCGCGCGAAATCGGGTTGCCGTAGTTGCTGTCGGTTTTGACAATCGCAACGCCGACCGAGCTACCCTCGTTAATCGGCTTCAACACATAGGGGCGCGGTAACGGGTCGCCTAAGTAAAGGCTCTCGCTGTTGATAATCGTGCCTTTCGGCATCGGGATACCAGCAGGCACCAAACACTGTTTGGTCAGCTCTTTGTCGATGGCAATCACCGACGTCACCATCCCGCTGTGCGTATATTTTATCCCCATTAGGTCGAGCATACCCTGCACCGTGCCGTCCTCGCCGGGTACGCCGTGAAGCGCGTTGAACACGACATCGGGGCGAATACCTGCAATCACTTGCGCCACATTGCGGTCCATATCGACGCGGCTAACCTTGTAGCCGACGCGCTCAAGCGCATCGGCAACCCCGTTACCGCTCATCAACGAAACCGGTCGCTCTTTGGACCATCCGCCCATCAGGACCGCGACATGCAATTGATCGCTCATTTGTGAGTACCCACGCGCTGTATTTCCCATTGGAGCTCGACGCCCGATTTGGCCTTTACCCGCCTGCGGACTTCTTCGCCCAACTCTTCGATATCAGCGCTGGTGGCATCGCCAAGGTTCAGGAGGAAGTTGGTGTGCTTTTCAGAAACCTGAGCGCCGCCAATTCGCAGGCCGCGACAACCGGCTTCGTCGACAAGCTGCCACGCCTTGCGGCCCTCGGGATTTTTGAAGGTGGAACCGCCGGTTTTCGAACGAAGCGGTTGCGATGCTTCGCGGGACGCCGCAATTCTATCCATCTCCGCACCAATATCCGCCGGGATACCCGGCTCACCTTGGAACAGCGCCTCCACAACGATAGCGCCCTCTGGAAGCTCGGAATGGCGATAGCTAAACGCCATATCCGGAGCGCCGACCGTTTTGAGTTGACCATCACGCATCACAACATTTGCGGTAACAAGAATATCGCTGACTTCGTGGCCATATGCGCCAGCGTTCATTCGAACGAAGCCGCCAACTGTGCCTGGAACACCTCGTAGAAATTCCATCTCAGATATGCCCGAATCGCGCGCCGCACTTGCAACGGCGATACCGGGCGCGCCACCCCCTGCATATACGTAATAATTCGGCTCAGTTCGAATTGCCGAAAAGGCTTTGCCCAATCGCACCACCACTCCAGATACGCCGCCATCACGGACGATCAAGTTGGAACCAAGTCCCAGCGCCATGACAGGAATTGTCGGATCGAGCCCGCGCAAAAAGCTCTGCAGGTCGTCCACATCCTTCGGCTCGAACAAACACTGGGCCACCCCGCCCGATTTGAACCACACCAAAGGCGCGAGTGGCGCGTTGGCGGTCAGCTTGCCGCGAACTTTTGAAATGGTCTCAACGCTCATGTGCGCGCAGCTGTGATGGCATCGGCCAGACCCGCCGCCCATTTGGTGATGTCACCTGCGCCCAGAC
>JANONL010000082.1:0-3739 GCA_031420815.1 Sphingomonadales bacterium
TCATCGCGTTCGAGCAACGAACGGGTAGCGCTATGCCGCATCCGGTCGATGGCTTCGTTTACCGACGATTCCTTTTCGATATAGGTATCCGACCGCGCGACATAGGCCTCGGGCTGGTAATAATCATAGTAGCTGACAAAATACTCGACCGCGTTGTCGGGGAAAAAGCTTTTGAACTCGCCGTATAATTGCGCCGCCAAAATCTTGTTGGGGGCAAGGATTAAAGCAGGCCGCTGCACCGCCTCGATTACCTTCGCCATCGTGAAGGTCTTACCCGAGCCGGTGACCCCCAACAGCACCTGATCGCGCTCGCCCGCATTGACCTGTTCGACCAGTTCGGCAATCGCCGTCGGCTGGTCACCAGCGGGCGTGTATTCGGAAACGATATTGAACCGCCGACCACCCTCCGCCTTGGGCGGCCGAGCAGGTTTATGCGGCACGAAATTGCCGTCGGTCTCGGGCTCTTCCAACCCGCGCCGGATGATGAGTTCAGCCATGTTCGCTATATGTGCTGTATGGGGGGTTTGGGCAAGGGGCCTATTTTTTTGGCGATTTATCTACGGCCGGCGGAGCTTTGGTCACACGAGGTATGTCAATGTTCTTTGCTTGATCGGGTATCTCGATCAGTTTGGTAACATTTGCACTGATATTGATGCCGAATCGATGATCATAGGCCAGCCATCCACTCGTGATTATGATTGCCCAAAGGACACTGAACAGCGAACCCACTAAAAAATACTCTGCAAATTGCTGTTTATCCAAGTCTTTAAACCTAGCTACGGATTTGAGTGCAATTACGGCTGCGAGCACTTCCCAGCTATGGGTCACAATGCCGATGGCTAAAATCAAGCGCTCAAGCCAACCAATGATCCAGCCCGCAGGATGTGCTTTACGTTCGGAATTATCGTTCGAGTTCTTGAAGCCAGACAGCAGAAACAACCCCCGACATGCCCAATTACCAACTCCCGTAAGCAGCACAACAGCCACCGCTGTATAAAGAAACCCGTGGGCCATCTGCATCAATTTTGCCCCAGCTGTTTGTCTAATGACGCAAGTGCCTCGCTGATCGCCTGCCATTGTATTATATAGGCATCGAAATCGCCTGAGCCACGCACTTTGTATATACTGTGGACCGAGACATTGCGCCTTTTGGCAAGCTCCGTAGGTGTTAATCCGCCTATCAATGAAGCAATGTCTTTACGCTGCTGTTCGGTCCAACTTCGCTCAATTACCGTCAGTCCCGCACCCAATGCATCAAGCATTTTCTCGATTACAAGGTTTTGGGGAATGGAAAACCGATACAATGAAACTGGCCGTTTCTCGTCTAGTTTCTCACGTGCCCGGCTAAGCCCAGGGCCCATCATATTCCAAGCCTTGTCAGAATTGAGTTTAGTTTTTAGGTCCACTGAACCAATTACAAAACGGCAGTCAATCTTGTGGTTCATGAGCTGAAATCGCATATCGCGAATTATTGGAATCGCATCGGCGAGCGATTTAGTTAGGCCTTGGAACTCATCACCAAGCGTGATGGTAAGCGGCGATGCCAGTTTGGCGATGTGCGTTGCGTTCTGGTGATCGACGGATTGGTTAAACTGGATATGGAGTTGCTCTAATGCAGAAGATCGCTCGCTTTGCACGAGGTCGCCCATCACAACCGCATAGTTTTGAACTTTTGTGCCTGTCATAAGGCTCATTGTGATTTGTAACCGATTTTGGGTCAATACAAATTTTTACCCGATGTGGGTTACACAGTCCTTTCACATGTCATATCAGTGGCCTCATTTGTTCGGTTTAAATACTCCCCCTTGTTACATGATAACCAAATTGTGGATGTTCCGCTAGGCGGGGCCTGCCTCGCCATGTTTCTGGCGCCGGATTCGTAAGTTTGGTTTTGCCATTTCTGCGGTCATCCCCCGGTACGTCCCAACGCGATATCCAGCTTTGCTAGCAGTTGCCCCAATTGCCGCTCGGTTATCCGGCCCGTCTGTTCGATCAACTGGCTCTGGTCGACGGCAAATACCAAGGTCGTTTGTGCCACCGAATCCCTGTCGAGGCCCGCAGCGGTCGCCGACAGCAGCATATTCCAGGGAACGATCTGGCGGTTGAGATTGCTCGTCAATGGCACGCATAAATACGTGGTAAGTCGGCTGACGTTAATTGCATCGCTTTGCACGACGACCACTGGCCGGTTAAAACCTGCGCCGCCGCCCAGCGGATCGCCAAGGTCCGCCCACCACACATCGCGCTGCGAAACGTGCAACGGCTTATCTCACCATTCGGTGTGTTTTAGTGCGTTACGCGCACCAGCCTGCCTGAAAAGCGCCATTTCATCATCGATATCGTCGGCCATGGCATTGGCAAATGCGGTCAACTCATCGGTCGACTGACCCGCCACAAAGGCATCGAGCGCGCGCGCATAAAGCTTGCTACGAGATAGCTTCAAACGTTTTGCCAAGGCTTCGGCCTGGACAAAAACGGGGTCGGGAATCGATACCGCAACTTTCATACTTTAGGTAATACCAGGTTTTCCCCAATTGTCAATATGTTCCTACTTTGTTCAAAAACCTCTTTCCTACACGCCGCAAATTTGTTTTATCCTACCAGATGAAAAACACAGATTCCCAGCGTAACGATGGCTCCACCCAAAGCGCGACGTCGCTCGTGCCGGCCACTCCCTCCACACCTTTGGCGCACCCCGTATCGGGGCTGCCCGATGTCGCGCATTATGATGTGCCGTCTTTCGATCCGGTGCCGGTGCAACCGCTTTATGATGGTTGGACGCCAACCCGTTCAGGTGAGACCTTAGTGTGACCTTTCAAATGTCAGCCCGGTCATCGCTGTTGCGTTTTTCGGCCATGCGGGACAGAAGATAGAATCAATATTCCGGGAGAATGACTATGCGCAAATTTCTGATCGTTGGTGTGGCGGCTCTTGCCATTGCGGCCTGCTCGGACAAGGGTGCCGATGCCGATGGAGACGGCAAAGTCAGCAGCGAAGAAGCAAAGGCAGAAATGTCGGCTGGTGGCGCAATGGCGATGAAGCCGGGCGAGTGGGAAACCAAAATAAGCTTCAGCTCGATTGAAGCCAAAGGATTGCCGCCCCAAGCCGCCGAAGCGATGAAGTCCCAAATGGCCGAAGGCACGATAACCAAAAGCTGCATGACCAAAGAACAGGCCGAAAAGCCCGGCTCTGATTTCTTTGGCGCACTGCCCGAAGCCAATTGCACATTTGACGAGCTGAACCGGTCGGGTAACAGCATGAAAGTAGCGATGACCTGTAAGCCGGCTGGCAATATGGTGATCAAGAGCAAGTTGGACGGCAGCTTTGGCGCGGAATCCTATTCGATGAAGATCGAACAAAGCACCGACGGCGCGCCGATGGGTACGATGAAGATGACCGGAAAAATCGAAGGCAAGCGCATCGGGGATTGCCCGGCATGACCCGCGTGGCCGGAATTGCCGGTGCAGCGCTTTGTCTGTCGCTGATATCCTGTTCAGACAGCAGCGCCGACCGTGACGGCGATGGCGCGGTAAACGCCGAAGAACGCGCCGCCGAAATGGCTGCCGATGCCTTTATCCCGATGAAGCCGGGGCGGTGTGAAACAAAATTCACCTTCACCGAAATAGCGGTGCCGACGCTCGGCAAGGCTGAAAGGCAGCAAATCATGGACGAAATGGCAAAGGGTGCGTCGAGCGTCTCGTGCCTTTCGGAGGAAGAAGCCAAGCGACCCGGCGCAGAT